>JADCGM010000273.1 GCA_020249025.1 Alphaproteobacteria bacterium | reverse complement strand
TTTCCAGATGGCGCTGGGCGTCGGCCAGCCCACCGACCGCCCCGGCGGCTTCGGCACCTTCGATCTCATCCGTCGCGTCGCCGACGTCCGCGACGCGCTCGCCGTTCGATACGAGTGGAAGCCCGACATCGACCGCGTCGTCACCTACCAGGTCGTCGAGCCCCTTCCCGTCAAGGTCGGCCCCATCGGCCCGCAGGTCGACCCCAAGCTCTGCCGCATACTCCCCGGCCGCTGGTCGCAGTTCGAGATGACCGTGCCGCCGCCCGAGCGCGCGAAGCACCTGAAAGTCGTCGAGATCCGGCCGATCCGGTAGCGGCTAGTTGTACCCGAGCTGGCGTCCGGCGAGGTCGAGCATGATCTCCTCGCTGCCGCCGCCGATGGCGTTGACGCGGACCTCGCGGTAGATGCGCTCGACTTTGGAGCCCTTGAGGTAGCTGGCGCCGCCGAGCACCTGCGCCGCCTCGCGCGCGACATGTTCGAGCATGCGCGTCGCCTGCACCTTCAGCATGGCGTAGTCAGCGGGTCGCCCCTTCCCTTCGCGGTGCTGCCAGGCGCAGAGATCGACCCAGGCCTGCGTCGCCTCGATCTGGCGGGCCATGTCGGCGAGCTTGATGCGGATCGACTGGTGCTGCGCGAGCCGCTTGCCGAAGGTCTCGCGCGTCGTCGCCCAGTCGACCGCCTCCTCGAGGCAGACGCGCGCCATGGCGCAGCAGCCCATCGCCATGCCGAGCCGCTCGCTGTTGAAGTTCTGCATGATGCCGATGAAGCCGCCATTCTCGGGGCCGATCATGTTCTCGGGCGGCACCTCGACATTGTCGAAATAGAGCGCGGCGGTGTCCGAACAATGCCAGCCCATCTTCTCGAGCGGGGTCTGGGTAAAGCCCGGCATCCCCTTCTCGATGAGCATCAGCGAAATCCCGCCCATGCCCGCGCCGCCGGTCCGCACCGCAACGGTGTAGTAATCGGCGCGCATGCCCGAGGTGATGAACATCTTGGAGCCGTTGACGACATACTTGTTGCCGACGCGCTCGGCCTTAGTGCGGATCTGCGCGACGTCGGAGCCGCCCGAGGGTTCGGTGATCGCCAGCGCGATGATCTTCTCGCCCGCGAGCACCTCGGGCGCGACGCGCCGCTTCATCTCGTCCGACCCCATCTTGAGGATCGGCGGCAGGCCGATGCCATGCGTCATCAGCGACGCGCCAAGCCCGCCCGCACCCGGGCGCGCCAGCTCTTCCGACTGGGTCATCGAATGGAAGATGTCGAAGCCTTCGGAATGGCCGCCGAACTCCTCGGGATAGCCGAGGCCGAGGATGCCGGCCTCGGCCGCCTTCTTGTGAAGCTCGCGCGGCAGCTCGCGCGCGTCCTCCCACGCATCGATGTTCGGCATCACCTCGCGCTCGATGAAGCGGCGCACCGACTGCGCCACCGCCTCATGCGTCTCGTTGTAATAGGGCGACCGCGCGCGCCAGTCGTCGAACATCGTCATGGATCGTCTCTCCCCTTGGCCTCACGCTGCCGCGCGGGGCCGGGCGCGTCATCCTGACGAAAGTCGCAAAATGCCCGCTATTTGCGGACGAAGACCCGCTTGCCGGCGAGCCAGGTCTCGTCGACCTGAACCTGCCACAGTTCGCCCGGCGCAATCGCGAACGGATCGCGGTCGACAAGGATGAGGTCGGCCCATTTGCCGGGCTCGAGCGTCCCGACCTTGTCCTCCATATGGCCCGCCCAGGCGGCGTCGCGCGTGAAGGCGGCGAACGCCTGCTTCAGCGTCAGCGCTTCTTGCGGCCGCCAGCCGCCCAGCGGCTGGCCCTGCCGGTCCTGCCGGGTCACCGCCGCATGCAGCCCATAGAAGGGATTGGGCGGCTCGACCGGGAAGTCCGAGCCACCGGCGATGCGCGCCCCGCTGTCGAGCAGGGTCTTCCACGCATAGGCCCCCGTCAGCCGCGCCTCGCCGACGCGGTCGGCGGCCATCGCCTTGTCGGATGTCGCATGCGTCGGCTGCACGCTGGCGATGACGCCGAGCTTGGCGAAGCGCGGCAGGTCGGCCGGATCGATCACCTGCGCATGCTCGATGCGGTGCCGCAGCTTGTCGCCATAGGTTGGGAGGTTGAGTTCGAAGGCATCGAGCACTTCGGCATTGGCGGCGTCGCCGATCGCATGCACGGCCGCCTGGATACCCGTGAAAGACGCGCGGCTGATCCAGTTCTGCAGCCGCGAGTCCTCGATCAGCTTCAGCCCGCGGTTCTTCGGATCGTCGCTGTAGGGCGCCTTCAGATAGGCCCCGCGCGAACCGAGCGCGCCATCGGCGTAAAGCTTCACCGCGCGCAGCGTCAGCCGGTCGTCGTAGAGCCACGGCACCGGCTTGACCGGCGCGATGGCGTCGAGCGCCTCCATTCCGCCGGCCATCGCATAGACGCGGACGGTCAACCGCCCCTCGTCACCGAAGCGGCGGTAGAGGTTCCAGGTCGCCGGATCGATGCCGGCGTCATGAACCCCGGTCAGCCCGACCGAGGCCATGATCTCAAGCGACTTCGCCAGATCGGCTTCGAGCTGAAGGCCCGAGCGCGGCGGCATCGCCTTGGCGACCAGATACTCGGCCGTATCGACGAACACGCCAGCCGGCGCGCCCTTGGCGTCGCGTTCGATCCGCCCGCCCGCCGGGTCCTTGGTCGCCGCCGTCACGCCTGACGCCCTGATCGCCGCGCTGTTCGCCCACACGGCATGGCCGTCGACGCGTGCCAGCAGCGCTGGCCGGTCGGACACCGCCCGGTCGAGCTCGGCGGCGGTCGGGAAGCGACCGAGCTTCCAGCTGACCTGGTTCCAGCCGCGCCCGACGATCCAGCGCGCCCGCGGATTGGCCGCCGCATAGTCGCGCACCTTCGCCAGCGCCTCGTCGAGGCTGGTCGTCTCGCTGAGATCGACGGTCAGCGCCTGCTGGCCGAGCCCCATGACATGGCCATGCGCATCGATCAGCCCGGGCAGCAGCGTCTTGCCGCCGGCATCAAGCCGGAAGTCGCCCGCGCCGAGCTTCGGCTCGGCCGCGCCCTTCGCATAAGTCGCGGCGACCTTGCCGTCGTCCCCGATGAGGATCGCGCCGAACCGCTGCAGTTCGCCCTTGGCGTCGAGCGTGTAGCCATTGGCGTTGGCGATGAGCGTCCGCGCATCCGCGGACGTGGCGAGCAGCGCGGCGAGCGCGCCGGCAAGGAGTCGTGTCATGCCGCAAACGGTAGCGGCGCAGTCGCTACGCGTCGAGATACACCCACGGCCGCGCCGCGCGGTCGGTCGCACGCCAGCCCTCGATCTCGGCCCGACGCTTCAACGTGAGGTCGATGGCGTCGAGGCCTTCGAGAAGCATCTCCTTCGGCTCCTCGCCGATCTCGAAGCGATCGGTGACGCCGTCCGGCCCCGTGATCGTCTGCGCCGCCAGATCGATGCACAGCCTGTTGGCCTGCGGATCGGGCGCGACGAGCGTCGCCAGTTCGGCAATGCGCACCGCGGGCAGGCGTAGCGGCAGGATGCCGTTGCGGATGCAGTTGTTCTCGAAGATCGGCGCGAAGGTCGGCGCGACGACGCAGCGGATGCCATATTCGTCGAGCGCCCACACCGCGTGCTCGCGGCTCGATCCGCAGCCGAAATTGGCCCCGCCAAGGATGATCTGCGTTCCCGCATAGGCCGGCTGGTTGAGCGCGAAATCCGGGTTGGGCTCGCGCCCTCCGATGGCAGTGTAGCGCCAGCCGGCGAACATGCCCTCGGCGAGGCCCGTCTTCCCCACCGTTTTCATCTCGCGCGACGGGATGATGATGTCGGTGTCGATGTTGTCGACGACGAGCGGGACGGCCACCGCCTCCAGTGTGCGGAACGGCTGCATCAGGCGCGCTCCAGCTTGCGCACGTCGGCGATCGCGCCGGCGATGGCGCTGGCCGCAACCGTCTCGGGGCTGGCGATGTGGGTGCGCGTCTCAGGACCCTGCCGGCTTTCGAAATTGCGGTTGGTGGAGGACACCACCCGCTCCTTCGCGCCGAAGCTCTCCCCGCCAGCGAAGAAGCACATCGAACAGCCGCTCTCGCGCCATTCGAAGCCGGCACGCAAGAACACCTCGTGAAGCCCTTCCGCTTCCGCGGCGCGCTTCACCGCCTGGCTGCCCGGCACGCAGATCGCGCGGACGCCGTCAGCAACCTTGCGACCATCGAGCACTGTTGCGGCCCGGCGGAGATCCGAGAGCCGGCTGTTGGTGCAGGAGCCGATGAAGGCCGCGCCAATCGGCAGGCCCTCGAGCGGCCGCCCTGGCTCCAGCCCCATGTAGGCCAGAGCCTTGTCATAGGCGGCGCGCGTCGTCCCGCTGGTCTCGAATGCAGGCACCGCTGCATCGACGCCGACCGCATTCTGCGGGCTGGTGCCCCAGG
>JADCGM010000272.1 GCA_020249025.1 Alphaproteobacteria bacterium | reverse complement strand
GCGTGCAGCTGGTTCTCGTCGCGCTGCGGGGCGGTGCAGCCTTCGAGATAGCTGACATAGGCCCCGGCGTCGGCGACGATCAGCGTCCGCTCGAACTGGCCGGTGTTGGCGGCGTTGATGCGGAAATAGGTGCTGAGCTCCATCGGGCAGCGCACGCCCTTGGGCACATAGACGAAGGTGCCGTCCGAAAAGACCGCGGAGTTGAGGCAGGCGAAGTAATTGTCGCGCACGGGGACGACCATGCCGAGATACTTTTTCACCAGCTCGGGATATTCCTTCACCGCCTCACTGATGGAGAGGAAGATGACGCCCGCCTTCTTCAGCTCCTCACGGAAGGTGGTCGCGACCGAGACCGAGTCGAACACCGCGTCGACCGCGACCTTGCGCGCGCCCTCGACCCCGGCAAGCACCTTCTGCTCCTCGATCGGGATGCCGAGCTTTTCATAGGTGCGGCGGATTTCGGGATCGAGCTCGTCCAAGGACTTCAGCGACGGCTTCGCCTTGGGCGCGGCGTAATAATAGGCGTCCTGATAGTCGATTGGCGCGACGTCGAGCTTGGCCCAGTCCGGGCTCTCCATCGTCTGCCACAGGCGGAACGCCTTCAGCCGCCAGTCGAGCAGCCACTCGGGCTCGCCCTTCTTGGCCGAAATGTAGCGGACCGTGTCCTCGTTGAGCCCCTTGGGGGCGAGCTCCGACTCGACGTCCGAGGTGAAGCCCCACTTGTAGGAGCTGAGGTCCTCGGCGGCGGCCAGCGCCTCCGCATTGCGCGCCATGTTACGCCTCCAGCGCGATGGCCGGGCGAACGCCCCCGGCGGCGGATGCGGCGATGTCGGCGAGCGTCACCGCGGCAAGCGCGGCGCGGACCGACGTGTTGATCAGCGGCCAGTGCGGGCGGACGCCGCAGGTGCCCTCCAGCGCGCAGTCGCCGGGATGGCCGTGCAAGCACTGGGTGAGCTGGATCGGGCCGTCGACCGCCTCGACGATGTCGGCGACGGTGATCTCGGCCGCAGGACGCGCCAGCCCAAAGCCGCCGGCGACGCCGCGGGTCGAGGTCAGCAGCCCGCCGCGGGCGAGCGTTCCGAGCAGCTTGGCGACGGTCGGCGCGGGCACGCCGGTCATCGCCGCCACCTGCCCGGCGGACAGCCGCGGGCAGTGGGACCTCGCCGCCGCCGTCATGACGACAACGGCATAATCGGCAAGGTTTGTCAGGCGGATCATCGGACGATCAATCTGGAAAGAAATTGTCCGGTTTCAATAGGCCGATGGGTCGGCGAGTCAAGCGCATAGACGCCCGCAGCTGCGGCGAGGGGCGGGCGCGGGGGGTGGGGGTCAGCTGTAAAGCGCGAGGCGCGGCAGCGACGGCAGGCGGCGGCGGTTGGCGATGGTCAGCCGCATCACCGGGGCCATGCCGGCAAGGAAGCGCTGCGGCGTGAGCCCGACGAACTGGCGGAACTCGCGGATGAAGTGGGGCTGGTCGTAGAAGGCCTCGCCGGCGGCATCGAGCCAGTCGCGCGAAACGCCGGTGCCGAGCCGCACCGCCGCCTGGAGCGCGCGGTATTTCCGCGCGAGCAGCTTGGGCGGGCCGCCGTAGATGCGCCGCATCAGCCGTTCGACCTGGCGCGACGAGACGTCGGCCGCCGCCACGAGATCGTCGACCGCGGGCGAACGGGCGCCGATCAGCCACGCATCCGCCGAGCCGATGAACCAGCCGGGAACCGGGCGGGCGTGCGCCGCGAGCGAGGCGACGATGGCGTCGAGCGCAGCGACCGCCGCAGCGTCGTCAGCCGCGCAGGCGAGGCGGTCGACATGCGACTCGCCGATCGCGCTGACGACATCGGGCAGGCTGGCGACGGTGTCGGCATAGCGGTCGGCCGAGTCGCCGATCAGCGCCGCCCAGCCGAGCGGGAGCAGCCCGATGCCGTAGACCGTGGTCGGTCCGACGGTGCGGAACAGCGTCGGCCCCATGCCGGCGCCGTTGAGCATCACCCGGGGCGACGGCGTATCGCGCCCGTCGGGAAAGCCGATCGAGCCGCCGCCGCGGGTGGTGATGCGGATCTGCGCCATCTCGGCGCGCAGCAGATCGGCGAAGGCGGGGAGTTCGGTGTCGAAGCGATAATAGGAGGAGACGTAGCCGCGCAGCGGCTCGGCCGGCGCGAAATAGCGCAGCGAGACCATGGGCCGGTTCCCCCTGTTGAACCCGGCGGGAAGGCTAGCCCCATGCCGAGGGGACGGAAACCGGCCATTTTTGGTCGTGACGGCACATGAAAGGCGCCCGGCCGGCTCTTTCGGGGGCCGGCCGGGCGAGGGTTTGGGACTTCGGCTGCATAGCAGCGCGAACTCCCTCGGGTCGCAAATGATCCTTAACGGCCCGAACCGGGGGCCGTATTGCACAAATCCGACATCCGGCGCGCCGGGCGCGCCCGACCGTTTACTTCCGGCCGGTGATGCTTTCGGGCGTCTCGGGATTTTCGGTCGCGCGGTTCTGGCGCGCGGTCTTGCCGCTCACCGTCGCGCCGCGGACGAAGCAGCCGGTGCCGCCGCCGGGCCCGACCGTGCTGCACGATCCGATCCCGCCGGTCTGGCCGACGTCCATTGTCTCGGCGAGGCGCTGCGAATTGCTGGTCTCGACCCGGTCGCCGGGGCGCGGCGTCGGGTTGGGGAGGCGGTAGCGCTCTTCCTCCGGACGACGCGCGCACACCACGACCTCGTCCGGATTGGTCGAGGTCGGGCAGGGATCGGAGCCGAAGACGGTGACCGAGCGGGTGCGGAAGGTCTCGGTGATGTCGGGCTTGCTGGCGCCCTGCGCGACGGCCGGTGCGGCGGCGACGAGCGCGGCGGCGGCGAAAGCGAGAGGGGCGAGGCGCATCGAAAAGGCTCCCGGATCTGTCCGTTTCGCGAAGCTTAGCAGATCGCCGGAGCTTCGTCGTGGTGGTCTGAACGCGTGGTGAACCCCGGCGGGGTCACACCTCGTCGATATGCATGGAATAGGTGAAGAGATCGCCGGGATGAACGCTCAGCGACATCTCGACGATGCGACCCGTGGTGTCGACATAGCAGCGCAGGATGCTGAGGCAGGGGCTGCGGCGCGGCACCTTCAGCAACTCGGCCTCGCGGGCGCCGGCGCCGATGGCGCGGATGTCCTGCGTCACCTTGGCGATCTTGATGCCGCCCAGCCGCTCGAGCTGACGGAAGATGGTCTCGCCGCGGCGGACCTTCGGCACCACCGCCGCGAAGGCATCGTGAACATAGGCGGCGGTGTAGGCGATCGGGCGGTGATGCCCGGCCATGGTGCGCAGCCCCTCGAACAGGTGCCAGCGCTCGCCGGCCTCGGCATTGAGGTCGCGGGCGCGCTGCGGCGACAGCACGACCGGCCCGACAGGCTCGAACTGGTAGGTCGAGCCGCTCGCATATTGGAGCAGCTCCTTGACGTCGGTGAGCGACTGGCGGAGCGCCGAGCCGCCGTCGGGGTCGACAACGGTGCCGGACCCGCGGCGGCGCCGGATCAGCCCTTCGGCCTGAAGCTGGCGCAGCGCCTCGCGCACCGTGAAGCGGCTGACGCCGTAGCGCGCGCACAGCGCCGACTCGGTCGGCATGGCGCTGCCCGCGCCATAATCCCCCCGCTGGATCTCGGCACGCAGATCGGCGGCGACCTGCGCATAACGCGGGGCGGCCCGCGCGGCGCGCGTCGTCATGACGTCTCCCTCATACTCCCCCTTTGCGCATGCTGGCCGGAAATGCGATAGCCCTCAATATGTCCGGACAAATTTCGTTTCGGCCCCGTCGGAGACGCGGCGCGTGAGCGCCACGCCGAGCCTGACGGGCCTGCTTGCGGAACGCCTCGCGCGGGCCGTCGATCCGGCGACTCGCGCCCGCGCCCGCCTGCATCTGCTCGACTGGCTGGCCTGCGTCGCGGGCGCGCGCGGCAGCGCGGTGGCGGACGCGGCCAAGCGCGGCGAACCCGATCCGGTGCTGCGCGCCGCGCTCGGCGGCAATCTGCTCGAGATGGACGATGTCGACCGGCAGGGTCGGCTGCATCCGGGCCCGGCGATCTGGCCGGCGGCGCTGCTCGCGGCGCGCGACCGTGGGGCGGAGGTGGGCGCGCTGCTCGATGCCGGCGTGCGCGGCTATGAGGCGACGATCGCGGTCGGGCGCACCTTCGATGACCGCCACTACGGCTTCTGGCACAACACCGCGACCGCCGGCGGCTTCGGCGCGGCGGTCGCTGCGGCGTCGCTGCACGGGGTCGGCGCGGACGGCTATGTCGCGGCGCTCGGCAACGCCGGGTCGGTCGCGGGCGGGCTGTGGCGGATGCGGCACGAGCCGGTGATGACCAAGGCGCTGCATGTCGCCCACGTCGCGCGCACCGGCGCGTGGATCGGGGCGCTGGCGGCGGCGGGCGTGACCGGGCCGCACCAGATTCTGGAGGGCGCACAGGGGCTGTTCGCGGCGACGACGGACGCGCCGCGGCTGGCGGGCTTTCCGGGCGGCGGCGCCTGGCGGATCGGCGAGATCAGCTTCAAGCCCTATCCGGCTTGCCGCCATGCCCACCCGACCATCGACGCCGCGCTGGCGCTGCGCGACGCGCTCAGCGAGGGGCCGATCCGGGTCGAGACCTATCGCGACGCGCTGATCTTCTGCGACCGCGCCGAGCCGACAACCGCCATCGAGGCGAAGTTCTCGCTCCAGCATTGCGTCGCGGTGGTGGCGGTGAAGGGCGTGCCCGCGCTCGCCGACTTCGAGCCGGCGGGCATCGCCGATCCGGCCGTGGCGGCGGTGCGGGCGCGGGTGACGGTGGCGGAAGGCGCAGACCTCAACGCCGCCTACCCCGCGCATTTCGGCGCGCGGATCACGGCGGGCGGGCGGACCTTTACCGCCGAAGATGCGCTCGGCGATCCGGAGCGCCCGGTCGGCGAGGCGGATCTGGTCGCCAAGCTGCGCGAGCTGGTCGCCTGGGGCGGGCTGGCCACGAGCGAGGCCGATGCGGCCGAGGCGCTGGTGCTGCGCGGGGGCGACGACGCCCCGGTTGTGCCGCTGATCGATCTGCTGACGCGGTGGACGGCATGACCGCGACCGCCCGCCTGATCGAATTCGCCACCGCCCGGCACCGGCTGCCCGACGCGGTTCGCGCTGACGCGATCCGGCTCTTGGGCGATACGCTTGCCTGCGGCGTGGCGGGATCGACCGCGCCGGGGGCGGACGGGATGCTGG
>JADCGM010000271.1 GCA_020249025.1 Alphaproteobacteria bacterium | reverse complement strand
CGAGCTGGTGCTGTGGATCGGATATCTGCAATGGCACTACGCCAACGCCAGCGGCGCGCCCGCCGAGCCGATCCTCCGCCGCTTCGGCAACATCAATTTCGGCGAGCATCGCGGCGGCTATGACGCAGTGCTGGCGCAGGGGAGCGACGGCGCGCCCGACCTCGCCTTCCCCCGCCGCCCCGCCTGGCCCGAGGCCGACTATATCGTCGGCAACCCGCCCTTCATCGGTAAGGGCGCGGCGATGCGGGATGCGCTTGGCGACGACTATCTGACGGCACTGTGGAAGGCGCACCCGAAGATGCCCAAGGCGGCCGATTTCGTGATGTATTGGTGGGACCGCGCCGCCGACATCCTGCAGGCCAAGGGCACGCGGCTGAAGCGCTTCGGCTTCGTCACCACCAATTCGATCACCCAGGCGTTCAATCGCCGGGTGCTTGAGGCGAGGCTGGATAGCCGCGCGCCGCTATCGATCATGATGGCAATTCCCGATCACCCGTGGACCAAGGCAACTAAGGATGCGGCAGCCGTCCGGATCGCAATGTCTGTTGCTGAAGCGGGAACATCTGATGGCCTGCTCCGAAGTGTTGTTCGGGAGGAGGGCTTGGACACCGACGACCCTCGCATCGAGTTTCGGGAGCAGGAAGGCAAGATCCACGCAGACCTAACTGTCGGCGCAGACGCGACCCAAGCGGCAGCGCTGATCGCAAATGCCGAACTCGCGAACACAGGAATGCTTCTCGCCGGCCAAGGCTTCAAGCTGACAGCGGCCCAGGCAGAGCATTTTGTTGGCCGGGACGGGCCGGAAGCCGCTCAGGTCATCCGGCCTTACGTTGGCGGTGGCGAACTTGTCGGCATTCGTCGCGGCGACTTCGTGATTGATCTCGATGCATGGGACGAGAAGCAGGTTCGCACCAAACTGCCTGCGATCTACGCCCATCTTCTGGCGACCGTTAAGCCGCAGCGGGACAAGAGCAACGACCCCGCTCGTCGCAGCGACTGGTTTCGATTTGGTCGCCGTAACACGAAGCTACGCGCAGGTGTCGCCGAGCTCGGCAGGTACATCGCGACAACTGAGACTGCGAAGCACCGCATTTTCCAGTTCATCGACGCGACAGTTGTCCCTGACCATATGGCCATCACCATCACTAGTGATGACGCCTTCCTCCTCGGGGTCTTGTCGAGCCGCACCCACCTTGAGTGGGCACTGCATGCGGGCGGCACGCTTGAAGATCGGCCACGGTACAACAAGGCGCGGTGCTTCGATCCTTTTCCATTTGCTGACCCGACAGAGGATCAGAGGCGCGCCATTGAGGAGCTAGCAGACGAACTCGATCAGACGCGGAAGGCGGTACAGACACGCTTCCCCGATCTGACGATGACCGGCCTCTACAATGTCCGCGCCAAGCTGGCCGCCGCCGAGCCGCTGACCGCCGCCGACCGCGATGTGCTGGACCGCGGCCGGGTCGCCATCCTCGCCGAACTGCACAACCGGCTCGATGCCGCCGTCGCCGACGCCTATGGCTGGCCCGCCGATCTGGCGGCGGACGGGATCGTCGCCCGGCTGGTGGCCCTGAACGCCGAACGCGCCGCCGAGGAGCGCGCGGGCCGCGTCCGCTGGCTGCGCCCCGATTATCAGCTCGCCCGCGCCGGGGTGACCGTGCTCGGCGACGCCGCCGAGGCCGCGCCGGGGCTGGCGCTGCCCGCCGCCGCTGCCGCGCTCCCCGCCCTGCCGCGCGACTATTACGGCCGCGCCGCTGCCGTGACCGCCGCGCTCGCCGCCCACCCCGGCCCCGCCACCGCCGAGGCGCTCGCCGCCGGCTTCAAGGGCGGCCGCGCCACGCTGCGCGCCATCGAAACCGTGCTGGACGCCGCCGCCCGCGTCGGCGCGGTCGCCAAGACCCCCCACGGCTGGCGGCTGACCCGCGCCGCCTGAGCATTGCCGCAGGCTGGCCTCCCGCCCCGCCGCCCGCTAGCCTCCCGCGCAAGGGCAGACAGGGGCTTGGGGACGATGCGGACAGGCGGGATCATCGCGGCGGCGCTGCTGGCGCTGGGGGCGTCGGGTGCGGGGCGGGCGGCCGAGGACGCGAAGATGCTCCCCACCCCGGCGCGCGCCGCCGGCGAGGGCGAGGGGCCCTACACCCGCCTCGTCATCCGCGGCGCGACGATGGTGGAGGGCGATCTATCGCCGCCCGTCGGCCCGGTCGACATCGTCATCGAGGGCGGCAGGATCGCCGCGATCCTGTCGGCCGGCACGCCCGGCCTGCCGATGAAGCCCGGCCGCCCGCCGCAGGGCGCGACGCGCGAGATCGACGCGACGGGGATGATGGTGCTCCCCGGCTTCGTCGACACCCACTGCCACAGCGGCGATCCCGACAAGGCCCCCGACCCGACCTACCCCTACAAGCTCTGGCTGGCGCACGGCGTCACCACGCTGCGCTGCGTGCCGCTCTTTGGCTCTGACGTCGCCCGCGCGCTCGACGACAAGCGGCGCGCCAAGGCCGGCGAGATCGCTGCGCCCGAGATCTTCGCCTATCAGACGCTCGGCTCGGGCTGGAGCGAGGGCCGCGTCGACTCGCCCGAGAAGGCGCGCGCCTATGTGCGCTGGGCGGCGAAGCAGGGCGTCGACGGTTTGAAGCTGTTCAACCGCGGCGGCGACACGCCCGAGATCGAGCGCGCCGCCATCGCCGAGGCCAAGCGCCTCGGCCTCGGCACCGTCGCGCATCTGTCGCAGCCCTATTCGGCGACCTTCAACGCCCGCGATGCGGGCGAGGAGGGGCTGAACACCATCACCCATTTCTACGGCCATTTCGAAGCGCTGCTGAAGGACCGGCGGGTCGCGGACTTCCCGCCCGACTATAATTTCAACGACGAGCAGATGCGCTTCGGCGGCATCGCCGGGCTGTGGAACCAGATCGTCGAGCCGGGCGGGCCGGAATGGCGCGCCTATCTGG
>JADCGM010000270.1 GCA_020249025.1 Alphaproteobacteria bacterium | reverse complement strand
GCCGGCAGCCTCGGCCTCGTCGTCGCCTGTCTCGTCACCGCGGTCTGGGCAGGGACCTTCGCGTTCGCGGCCCGCTACGGCGCCGATTTCGCGCCCTGGGTGTCGCCGATGGAGACGCTGCGCACCGCGGCGTGGATCGGCTTTCTCGTGCTGCTGCTTGCGCCGACGTGGAAGCTTCAGGAGCGGGTCAGCTCGTCCTTCGTCATCGCGGTCGCGCTCGGCTTCATCGTCGCGGCGCAACTCGGCATCGATCTCGCCGACGATCTCGGTGCGGGCTGGGCGGTGCAGTCCAACCCGGCGCTGGCCTGGATCTTCCTGCTGGCGCGGCTGGCCGCCGCGATCGGCGGGCTGTTCCTCGTCCATAATCTCTACGTCAACACCGCGCCCGCCAACCGCTGGAGCATCCGGCTGCTGTGCATCGGGCTCGCCGGCTTCTTCGGCTACGACCTCAATCTCTACACGCTCAATCTGCTGACCGGGCAGCTCAACATCGACCTGTTCGCCGGGCGCGGCGCGGTCGATGCGCTGGTGGTGCCGCTCATCGCGCTGTCGGCGCGCCGCAACCGCACCTGGCGGCTGCAGGTGTCGCGGCAGGTCGCGTTCCACACGCTGTCGCTCGGCGCGGTCGGAACCTATCTCATCGCGATGTCGGTCGCGGCCTATGTGCTTCGGCTGGTCGGCGGCGACTGGGGGCGGCTGCTCCAGATCGCCTTCCTGTTCGGCGCGATCGTGCTGGCGGCCACGGTCATCTTCTCCGGCCGCTTCCGCGCCTCGGCGCGGGTTTGGATCAACAAGCACTTCTTCGCCTACAAATACGACTACCGCGACGAGTGGCTGCGCGTGATCGACACCATGTCGCGCACCGACGCCGCTTATGGCGCGCTCGCCGAGCGGGCGGTGCAGGCGGTGTGCGAGATCGTCGATTCGCCGGGCGGCGCGCTCTACACGCCGGGCGACGACGGCGCGTTCGAGATGGCGGCGCGCTGGAACTACCGCCACGTCCGCCCGGGCCGGGTCGCGCCCGATTCGCCGCTCGCGCACTTCCTCGGCGACCGCGAGCGCATCGTCGATCTCGACGAGTTGCGCGCGGGCGCGGGTGACTATGGCGCGGTGACCGTGCCCGATTTCGCCGTGGCCGATCGCGACGCCTGGCTCATCGTGCCGCTGCTCCATATCGACCGGCTGGCGGGCTTCGTCGTGCTCCAGCAGTCGCTGGCGCGGCGCACGCTCAACTGGGAGGATTTCGACCTGCTGCGCACCGTCGGGCGGCAGGCGGCGAGCTACATCGCCGAACAGGCGAGCCAGGCGGCGCTGGCCGAGGCGCAGAAGTTCGACGAGTTCAACCGCCGCTTCGCCTTCATCATGCATGACATCAAGAATCTGGTGAGCCAGCTCAGCCTGGTCGCGCGCAACGCCGAGCGCCACGCCGACAATCCCGATTTCCGCGCCGACATGGTGGCGACGCTGCAAAGCTCGGTCGGCAAGATGAACGACCTCCTCGCCCGCCTGTCGCAGCACAACACCGCCAAGCCCGAGCTGCCGGCGCGCGCCGATCTCGGCGCGATCCTCGCCGACGTCGCGGCCGCCAAGAAGCGGTCGCATGCGCCGGTCGATCTCGCGCTGCCGGCAGGCGGCGTCGAGGTGACAGCGGACGCGGGGCGGCTCGAACAGGTGTTCGCGCACCTCATCCAGAACGCCATCGACGCCAGCCCGGCCGGCTCGCCGGTGCGGGTGGCGCTCGCCCGCGAGGGGCGAAGCGCGCGCGTGTCGGTGGAGGACGCCGGAACCGGCATGTCGGCTGCCTTCGTGCGCAACGAACTGTTCCGCCCGTTCCGGTCCACGAAGGCCGGCGGCTTCGGCATCGGCGCCTATGAAGCGCGCGAGATCGTGCGATCGCTCGGGGGGCGACTGGATGTCGCAAGTCGCGAGGGCGAAGGTACTGTATTCACCGTCACGTTGCCCCTCGTTTCGGAGGCGGAAAGGACCCCTGTCTGATGGCCGATGCGCCGCGCAAGCTTCTCGTGGTGGAGGACGATCCCGGCCTCCAGCGCCAGCTCAAGTGGAGCTATGAGAGCTATGACGTCACGATCGCGGGCGACCGCGCCGCGGCGATCGATGCGCTGCGCGCCATCGAACCGGCGGTCGTCACGCTCGATCTCGGCCTGCCGCCCGATCCCGACGGCACCAGCGAGGGCTTCGCCACGCTGGAGGAGATCCTGCGCCTGAAGCCCGACACCAAGGTCATCGTCGCCTCCGGCCATGGCGCGCGCGAAAGCGCGCTGCGGGCGATCGCGATGGGCGCCTACGACTTCTACCAGAAGCCCGTCGACATCGACGAGCTCGGCCTCATTGTGAAGCGCGCCTTCCACCTCGCCGACATCGAGGCGGAGAATGCGCGGCTCGCCGAGCAGCCGGGTGATGCGCCGCTCGGCGGGCTGATCACCGCCGCGCCGTCGATGGTGAAGGTGTGCCGCATGATCGAGCGCGTCGCCGGCGCCAACGTCTCGGTGATGCTGCTCGGCGCCTCGGGCACCGGCAAGGAACTGCTGGCCAAGGGCCTGCACGACGCTTCCCCTCGCAAGAAGAAGCCCTTCGTCGCGATCAACTGCGCGGCGATCCCCGACAATCTGCTCGAGGCCGAGTTGTTCGGCTACGAGAAGGGCGCGTTCACCGGCGCGATCAAGACCACCGAGGGCAAGATCGAACTCGCCGAGGGGGGTACGCTGTTCCTCGACGAGGTCGGCGACATCCCGCTCCCGATTCAGGTCAAGCTGCTGCGCTTCCTGCAGGAGCGCGTGATCGAGCGCATCGGCGGCCGCCGCGCGATCCCGGTCGATGTCCGCATCGTCTGCGCGACCCACCGCAATCTCGACGAGATGATCGCCGACGGCTCGTTCCGTGAGGACCTCTACTACCGCCTTGCCGAGATCATCGTGCGCATCCCGACGCTCGCCGAGCGCGAGGGCGACGCGACGCTGCTCGCCAACCATTTCCTCCAGAGTTTCGGCCGTGAACTGAACCGCAGTCTGAAGGGTTTCACGCCCGATGCGCTTGCGGCGCTCAATGCATGGCGGTGGCCGGGCAACGTCCGCGAACTCGAAAACCGCATGAAGCGGGCGGTGATCATGGCGGACGGCAGCCGCATCTCGGCGGCCGATCTCGATCTCGACGACAAGGACGACGATGTCGGGCTGCTCAACCTGAAAACGGCGCGCGAAGCCGCCGATCGCCGGGCGATCCGCATGGCTCTCGCCCGCACCGAGAACAATATTTCCAATGCTGCCAAGATGTTGGGGATAAGTCGACCGACGTTTTACGACCTCATCAAACAGTATTCGATCGACGTTTAGTTAAGTTAATGTGTTGATGTTCGTGCCGCCGGGGGGCGGTGCGAAGTCGAGACCGGCGCGAAAGGTCAGGGACGATGATGACGGGTTTGAAGTTGCTGCGGATCACGGCCGGTTCGGCACTGGCGCTGGCACTGCTCGCGCCGACGGCGGCGCTCGCCGATCGCCGGAGCGAATCCGAAGCGGCGTTCCAGCGCGGGTTCGATCGGCTGGAGAAGGGGGACGTCCGCACCGCGCGCATCGAGGCGATGAAGGCGCTTCAGGCCAATCCGTCGAACCCGCTGGCGCGCATCCTCAACGCCCGCGTCATGCTGGAGATCGGCAATGGCGTCGCCGCCCAGACCGAGATCGAGAAGGCGGTGGCCGCCGGCTTTCCGCGCGACAAGACCCGTCACCTGCTCGCGCATGCGCTGATCCTTCAGAACCAGCTGCCGCGCGCGCTCAAGGAGGCTGACCCCGCCAACATCCCCGATCAGTTCGCTTCCTACGCCGCGCGCATCCGCGGCCGCGCCCAGGTGGCACAGCAGCAGCCCGAGCGCGCCCGCGCCGAGTTCGAGCTCGCCGCCCGGCTCGCACCCAACAGCGCCGACGCGCTCATCGACCTCGCCCGCTTCCGGATGATCAACCAGGATTCGGGCGGCGGCGTCGCCGAGGTCGACCGCGCCCTCCAGATCGAGCCGACCAACATCAAGGGCCTGCTGCTGAAGGGCGACATGGTTCGCGCCAGCCAGGGCCTGGAAAAGTCGCTGCCGCTGTTCAACCAGGCGCTGCAGGTCGATCCCAACAACATCGAGGCGCTTCTCGAGCGCGCCGGCACCTATGGCGACCTCCGCCGCGAAAAGGAGGCGCGCGCCGACCTTCAGAAGGTGCTCGGGCTGATCCCGGATCATCCGCTCGCGCTCTATCTGTCGGCGGTGCTCGAATCGCGCGCCGGCCGCTATGCGCAGGCGCAGGCGCTGATGACGCGCACCAAGGGCGTGCTCAACACCTACGCCCCGGCGCTGATGCTGCAGGGCATGCTTGCCTATCAGACCGGCAACATGCAGCAGGCCGACGAGTTCCTCGCCAAGGTGGTGGCGCAGGTTCCCGGCAGCTCGCTGGCCCGCAAGCTCTATGCGGCCGTCCAGCTCCGCAAGGGCGACGCTGAGGGCGCGCTGGCGACGCTGAAGCCGGTCATCGACGCCGGCAAGCCCGATGCGCGCACGCTGGCGCTGGTCGGCTCCGCGCACGCGCGGCTCGGCAACTACGCCGATGCGCAGCGCTTCCTCGAACAGGCCTCGGCCGGTGCGCCGACCGAAACCTCGCTCAAGACCCAGCTCGCGATGACCCGCATCGCCCAGGGCGACGACGCCGGCGCGAGCGCGATGCTCCAGCAGGTGCTGCGCAGCGACAAGAACTCGCTGCAGGCGCTGATGACGCTGACGCTGGTCAACCTGCGCAGCAGCAAGTTCCGCGAGGCGCTGGCGGCGTCGAACCAGATTGTCACCGCCTATCCGCAGCTGCCGATCGGCTTCAACATGCGCGGCGCAGCGATGCTGGGCCTTGGCGACATCAAGGCGGCCGAGGCCAACTTCCGCACCGCCATCGCCAAGAAGCCCGACTTCGCCGAGGCGCGGCGCAACCTCGCGCAGCTGCTCGCTGCGACCAACCGGGTGCCAGCGGCGCGCAAGGAGCTGCTGACCATCCTCGAGACCAACCGCAACGACGTGCGCGCGATGGCCGCGCTCGCCGAAATCTCGCGACAGTCGGGCCAGACCGCCGAGCGGATCAACTGGCTGCGTCAGGCGGCGGCGATCGACCCCAAGGGCGTCCAGCCGCGGATCGCGCTGGCGCAGGCCTATGTGCAGTCGGGCCAGACCGAGAAGGCGCTGACCGAGGTCTCGGCGCTCGAGCGCGACTTCCCGCAGAATGCGGCGGTCGTCGAGCTCGCCGGCGTCACGCAGCTCGCCTCGCGCCGTACCGCGCAGGCCGAAAGCGCCTTCAACCGGCTGGTGACGCTCGCGCCCAATCAAGTCGGGCCGCGCATCCTGCTCGCCCGGACGCAGGCGCTGCAGAACCGGCCGGCCGAGGCGCGCGCCACCTATCAGCAGGCGCTCACGCTGACCGGTCAGAACCTCGTTCCGGTCTATGTCGACATGATCGCGCTGGAGGCGCGCAACAACAACATGCCGGGCGCGCTGGCGCTCGTGCAGCGGCTGCGCACCGCCTATCCCAAGCTCAACGTCGCCGATCAGGTGACGGGCGACATCCAGTTGAACGCTGGAAACCT
>JADCGM010000027.1 GCA_020249025.1 Alphaproteobacteria bacterium | reverse complement strand
TTCCGTCCGAACGACGACTTCAAGGTCCGCCTGATCGCCGACTACGACAAGATCGACGAGATCTGCTGCACCGTCGCCAACCTCGTCGACGGCCCGACCGGCGCCGCGGTCCGCGCGCTCGGCGGCCGCATCAATTCGAACCGTCCGTTCAGCTACGACAGCTTCAACAACTTCGAGTCGGTCAACGACATCAAGAACTACGGCGTCTCGGGACAGGCCGACTGGAACGTTTCGGACACGCTCGCGCTGACCAGCATCAGCGCCTATCGCGCGGTCCGCAGCTACACCAACCAGGATTCGGACTTCACCAGCGCCGACCTCATCGGCCGCAACGACGCCGACACCAACATCAACACCTACACGCAGGAACTGCGGCTGGCGTCGGACTTCGACGGCTTCTTCAACTTCCTGCTCGGCGGCTTCTACTTCAAGGAAGACATCAGCAGCGACTCGGTGCTGACGTTCGGCCGCGATTTCCGCGGCTATGCGAACGCGCTGACCGGCGGCGCCTATGCCTCGCTGGAACCCACGCTGCGCCTGCTCTCCGGCCTGCCGGCGGCGACCGCTGCGACCGCGTTCGGTGCGCAGGGCCAGGGCCGCTTCGAATCCTATGACTTCAAGAACGAGGCGGTCTCGCTCTTCGGTCAGGGCGACTTCAAGCTGTCGGAGGATCTGACCTTCACCGCCGGCTTCAACTACACCAAGGACAAGAAGTCGGCGCGCAGCGACAACCGCTCGACCGACGTGTTCTCGGCCATCGATCTCGTGCAGGTCGGCGCCGCAGCCGGCATCCCGGGCTCGATCCCGCTGCCGACCGGCACGATCTTCCCGCGCACGACGGCCTGCCCGGCCACGGGCGCGATCCCCGGCACCTGCAACCCATTCCTGGCGCTGCGTCCGCTGCAGTTCCTGCCGCCGTTCCTGAACTTCCCGAACGCGGTCGAGAGCGGCAAGACCAACGACGACGATCTCAGCTACACGCTGCGCCTGTCGTGGGAAGCGAACGAAAACCTGTCGACCTATGCGACCTACGCGACGGGCTTCAAGGCGTCGTCGTTCAACCTGTCGACCGACAGCCGGCCGTTCCCGACCGACTTCATCCCGGGTTCGGTGGCGCAGGTTCCGGCGCCGGCCGCCTCGCCGATCCGCACCGCGGGTTTGGCGCTGCCCAACCTCACCACCGGCACCCGCTTCGCGGCGCCGGAAGAGGCGACCGTCTACGAGGTCGGCATGAAGGGCCAGTACGAGGGCTTCGGCTTCAACCTGGCGATCTTCAAGCAGGTGCTGAAGAACTTCCAGGGTAACGTCTTCCAGGGCACCGGCTTCGTGCTCTCGAACGCCGAGAAGCAGTCGACTCGCGGCTTCGAGCTCGACACGAGCTTCAAGCCGATGCCGTCTCTCGACCTCACCGCATCGGTCACCTACCTCGACCCGAAGTTCGACAGCTACACCGGCGGTTCGTCGTTCAACGCGACCAACAACGTCGTGCCGACCAACCTCACCGGCCAGCGTCCGACCGGCATCTCGAAGTGGACGACCGTCGTCGGCGCGACCTACACGCATGATCTCGACGGCTCGAACGAGCTCGTCCTCCATGCCGACTATCTGACTGCGAGCTCGTTCACGGTCGCGCAGGGCCTGCCCTACAAGGCCTCGCCGGAGTCGCTGAACGCCTCGATCGCGTTCAAGATGGAGAACGGCTTCGAGTTCATGATCTGGGGCCGCAACCTCACCGAGCCGAAGTTCAACCCGACGATCTTCCCGTCGGTGGCGCAGTCGGGCAGCCTGTCGGGCTATCCGAGCGGCCCGAAGACCTACGGCGGCAGCATCCGCTACCGCTTCTGATGCCGGCCTCCCCCGCGCTCTGCGGAGCGCGGGGGACCGTTGCACCTCTGCAACGCCTCTGACCTCACCCTAGCGAAAGCGGGGGCGCGGGGGCACGCGCGCTGGACAAGCCCTTATCCATTTGTTCGAATGCCTCCCAAGGCGGGGAGCATGCGCGATCGCGTCATGCTCGACCGCTCCGCCGGAGACCGTCCCAGCAAAGAGGACGGCCCCGGGAACAGGGAAACTGGGGAGACATCGACATGGGATCGATCAGCACGTTCGCGCGCTTTGCACTGGCCTCGAGCGCGTCTGCGCTCGCGCTTCTCGCGGCGCCGGCGGTGGCGCAATCCACCGCGGCCGACGACACCGGCATCGAAGAGATCATCGTCACCGCGCAGCGCCAGGCCGAAAGCCTGCAGGACGTGCCGATCGCGGTCAGCGCCTTCTCGGCCGAAGCGCTTGAACGCCAGCAGATCGACAACGCCTCCGACCTGCAGCTGACGCTGCCGAACATCACCTTCTCCAAGGGCAACTTCACCGGGTCGAGCTTCACCATCCGCGGCATCGGCGACCTGTGCGTCGGCGTCAGCTGCGACAGCGCCACCGCCATCCATCTGAACGGCACCCCGCTCCTCGCCACCCGCCTGTTCGAGACCGAATATTTCGACTTCGAGCGCGTCGAGGTCCTGCGCGGCCCGCAGGGGACGCTGTTCGGCCGCAACGCGACGTCGGGCGTCGTCAACTTCGTGACTGCGAAGCCGCGCACCGACGCCTTCTCGGCGAGCGGCGAGGCGGAATACGGCAACTTCAACTCGATCCGCGCCAAGGGCATGATCAACGTGCCGCTCGGCGACAAGGTCGCGGCGCGCGTCGCCGGCTTCTACCTGAACCGCGACGGCTTCACGAAGAACCTGTTCGACGGCCAGAAGTTCGACGACCGCAACATGTACTCGGTCCGCGGTTCGATCCGGCTGAAGCCCGGCGAGAACACCACGATCGACCTGCTCGCGTCCTACTTCAAGGAGGACGACAAGCGTCTGCGCATCCAGAAGCAGCTCTGCCAGCGCGACCCGACCGGCGTGCTCGGCTGTCTGCCCGGCCGCCGCGACTTCGGCACGACCAATTCCAACACCAGCTTCGTCGGCGTGCTGACCTCGGCCGAATTCCTGCGCGCCCAGGGCATCCCGGCGGCGTTCGCGCTCGGCAGCCTCTACGGGCCCGACCCCTACGCCACCGCGGTCAACCCGACCGATCCGCGCGTCGTCAACACCGACTACACGCCGAGCTACCTCACCACCGAGGAGCAGTATCATGCCCGCATCGAGCATGACTTCGACCAGTTCGAAGTCCAGCTGACCGGCTTCTATCACAAGGCGGCGGTCGACTCGCAGCAGGACTACAACCTGTCGGTCCAGAACCGGGCTCTGTTCGCGACCGGCCTCGGCACGCTGGCGGCGGCGGCCGCGGGCGCCGTTCCGGGTCTGCCGGCGGCCTATTTCTCGCCGATCGCCACCGCGCTGATCCCGAACGGCCCGACCGGCAATCTCTGCACCTCGCTCGCCGAGGACACCGGCACCGGCGCGTTCAGCGGGCAGAAGATCTGCTCGGCGACGCCGCAGGACTTCGACCGCTCCAACCAGACCTCGAAGGACTGGTCGGTCGAGGGCATCGTCACCTCGAAGTTCGACGGCAACTTCAACTTCCTGCTGGGCGGCATCTACGTCGACGCCAAGCTCGACGAGAACAGCTATTATGTGAACTCGTTCGGCATCGACTATCTGTCGGGCGTCCTCGGCAGCTTCAACGCACTCGGCCGTGCAGCGCTCGCCGCGATCCCGGGCGCGCAGATCCCGCCGCCGGGCTACCTCGGCTCGCCGTTCTTCCGGAACAACACCGACTTCCTGCACGTGAAGTCGTACGGCATCTTCGGCGAGGCCTATGTGAACTTCTCCGACACGGTGAAGCTCACGGTCGGCGCGCGCTACAACAACGACGACAAGTTCGTCTCCGCGCGCTCGACGCTGGCCAACTTCCTGACGCCCTACACCGCGACCAGCCTGTTCGCCTCGCCCTACCGCTTCGGCTATGCGGTGACCGGCGCGCCGGCGACGTCGCGGCTGCAGCCGTTCGACGCCGATCCGAAGACGCCGTGCTCGATCACCTCGACGACCGCATCGGGCGTGCTCACCGCCGCCAACGTCACGGGGTGCGAGGACTTTTCGCAGCGCCGCGTGAAGTTCAGCGAGTGGACCGGCCGCGCCGTTCTCGACTGGCAGATCAGTGACGACAGCCTGCTCTACATGTCGTACTCGCGCGGCTATAAGTCGGGCGGCATCAACCCGCCGCTGCAGCCGGTGTTCGCGGTCAACGACGGCTTCGATCCGGAGTTCGTCAACGCCTTCGAGATCGGGTCGAAGAACACCTTCCTCGACGGCACGCTGCGCCTGAACGTCACCGGCTTCTACTACCAGTACAAGTCGCTGCAGCTCAGCCGCATCGTCGCCCGCACCTCGGTGAACGACAACGTCGACGCCAACATCTACGGCCTCGAGATGGACGCGATCCTCGCGCCCACCCCGAACCTGGCGATCAACGCCAGCGCCAGCTACCTGCACACCAAGGTGTCGACGACGAAGTTCCTCGCCAATCCGCGCGATCCGTCGGGCGGCCGCAGCGACGCCGTGATCGTCAAGGACATCACCAACGGCTCGAACTGCGCGGTGGTGCCGACGACCGCGGGCAACGCGGCGGGCGCCAACGCCTTCGTGGCGACGGCCAACAACCTCATCAACGCCGGCTCGATCCCGGGTCTGACGGCGGGCGCCGGTCTCCGCGCCCCGACTGCCTTCCCGGCGGACAGCGGCCTCAACGGCGCGACGGGCGCATTCGGCGTCTGCGGCGTGCTGACGGCGCTGGCCGGAACGGTCGGTCCGGCGGTCGGCGGCGTTCAGGTCCTCAACGAGGGCGTGACGGTCAACATCAAGGGCAACAAGCTGCCGCAGGCGCCGAACTACAAGTTCTCGCTCGGCGCGCAGTACACCTTCGATCTCGCCGACGACATGACGGTCGTGCCGCGCTGGGACATCGCCTACACCGGCGACAGCTATGGCAACATCTTCAACGGCGCGATCAACAAGGTGAAGGGCTACTCGGTGATGAACGCCCAGATCCAGGTCAACGGGCCGGAGGGTCGCTGGTTCGCCCGCGCCTTCATCCAGAACATCACCGACAACAACGCCACGACCGGTCTCTACGTCACCGACCAGTCGTCGGGCCTCTACACCAACATCTTCACGCTGGAACCGCGCCGCTACGGCATCGCCGCCGGCTTCAAGTTCTAAGCGCCGACGACACTCACCTTCGACAGGGCGGGGAGCGATCCCCGCCCTTCTCTTTTGCAGGCAGCGATTCCTTGACTTTTCCCCTCAGGGGTGCGCAAGCGCGCGGCACGCGCGTCCGGCGTGCAGACTCGCACCCATCCGGCCGCCCCTTTCTGAAAGCCGCGACTTGAGTTTCGCCGATCTCCATCTGTCCGATGAACTTCTGAAGGCCGTCACCGACAGCGGCTACACCGACCCGACGCCGATCCAGCGCCAGGCCATCCCCCACGTGCTGATGGGCCGCGACATCATCGGCGTCGCGCAGACGGGCACCGGCAAGACCGCGTCGTTCGTGCTGCCGATGATCGACATCCTGGCCCAGGGCCGCAGCCGCGCGCGCATGCCGCGCTCGCTGATCTTGTCGCCAACGCGTGAACTGGCCGCA
>JADCGM010000269.1 GCA_020249025.1 Alphaproteobacteria bacterium | reverse complement strand
GAAGGCCGCGATGTTCGCCAGCAGCTGCGGGATGGTGATCGTGCCGATGGTGTCGTCGACCGCGATGTTCCAGTAGTCGACCGAGAAGCTGATCCGCGGCGCCGGCTGGACGACCGCGCCGATGCTCCACTGCTTCGACGTCTCCGGCCCGAGCAGCAGGTTGCCGCCGCTGAGCGACTCCGGCGTGATCGGCGCGCAGCCGGGCTGCGGCCCGGTCACGGTGCCCTGCGGACAGAGCGTCGGGTCGACGAGCGTGTTGCCCGGGTTCGGCGACACGGTGGTGCCGTTGAAGATCTGGTTGAACGCCGGGACGCGGAAGCCGGTGTTGTACGAGCCGCGGAACATCAGCTGCTCGATCGGGCGATACTTCACCGAGACCTTCGGGTTCACCGTGGTGCCGAAGCCGGTGTAGTCGTCGACGCGCGCCGCACCCGTCACCTCGAGGTTGTCGAGCAGCGGGACGAGCACCTCGGCGTAGGCCGCCTTGACGTTGCGCTTCTTCGGGGTCAGCGCGTTGACGTTGTCGAACGCGGCCAGGAAGATGTTCGGCGCGGTCGCATTGGCGGCGTCCGAGCCGTTGAACGAGTAGGTCTCGCGGCGATAGTCGACGCCGACCGCAGCCTGGATGTCGCGGCCCCACAGGCTGAACAGCGTGCCCGAGACCGAGCCGTCGAACTGACGAACCTCATACTGGCCGCCGTAGAGCGTCACGCCCTCCGCCGAGATCGACTGCAGCGCGGCGAGGCCGGCCTCGGTCTGGGTGAGGCTGAACGGATTGACGAGACCGCTGTTGATCGCACCGACGAGACCGCGGGTGGTCGGCGCGCCGGCGACGGCCGGGGCGAGCGGATCGTAGGCGCCGTTGTTGAGCGTGCCGCGATAGTAGAAGCCCGAGCCGAGAACCGACTGGCTCTCCGACTTGGCGTAGGACGCGCCGGCCCGGTAGTCCCAGGTGCCGCCGAGCGGACCCTCGACACCCGCCGAGGCGCGGACGGTGGTCGTCGTGGTCTCATATTCGCGCGGGCCGCAGGCCATGCAGCGCCAGCGGAAGGCGATCGGGCGACCGTAGCGCGCATCGAGCGCCGCGGTCTGCGCGACGTTGCCGACGAAGGCGCCGCGGATGCGGTTGAAGACGTCGTTGTAGGTCGCCGTCGTCAGCGCGTTGAGCGGATAGGCGATCGGCAGGTTGGTGGCGTTCGCCGAGAGCTGCGCGTTCGAGAAGCTCTTGGCGGAGTCGGCGCTCGAGCCGGTGACCTCGACATAGACCTGATGGTCGCCGGCGACGCGCGCGACGGCGCGGCCGTAGTAGGTCAGCGTCTGGATCGGCTGCTGGATGACGGCGGCGCGGCCCGTATCCCAGGCGCAGGCGTACTGCGCGGTCGGGTTCGCCCACAGGATCTCGTCATAGGCCATGCCGCCGTCGACCGAGGCGCAGCCCGCGCCGCCCGGCAGATCGAGGATGTTGATGCCGCCCGCCGCCGCGTTGGAGCCGTTCGGCGCGGTCAGCGTCAGGCCGGTGAGCAGCGTGCCGGTCGGCGTCTGGAACGTGTTCGCGCCGATGTTGAACGCGGTCGCGACGGGGTGCCGCGGGTGTCGATCGACAGGCCGCGATCCGGCTGGTTGCCGTTGACGAACGAGCGGTCCGACCCGCGCAGGATGCGGTTCCAGCTGTAGGACACCGCGCCCATGATGTTGAAGCCCTGCTCGTTGAGGTCGCCGTAGCCGACCGTTCCCGAGATCCGGTAGATGTTACCGCCGCCGGCCTCCGTGGCATCGACGAAGCCCGCCGCGCTGACGCCCTGGAAGTCGGTCTTGGTGATGAAGTTGATGACGCCGCCGATGGCGTCGGTGCCGTAGATGGCCGAGGCGCCGTCCTTCAGCACCTCGACGCGCTCGATGGCGGCGAAGGGGATCTGGTTGACGTCGACGGCGGCGCCCGACAGGCCGTGCGCGGCGACGCGGCGGCCGTTCAGCAGCACCAGCGTCGAGGCGCTGCCCTGACCGCGCAGGTTCGCCGCCGACAGGCCGTTGGTGCCACGCTGCGCGCCCGAGACGACGTCGGCGTTGGAGGCGAGGTTGTCCGCGCCGGTGCCGTTGGTGCTGAGGAACATGATCAGCTGCTCGGGGCTGCTGATGCCCTCGCGCGAGATTTCCTCGGTGGTGATGATCTGCAGCGGCAGCGCGCTGTTGGCGGGGTCGCGCTTAATGCGCGAACCGGTGACGATGATCGTCTCCGACGCGTCGTCGGTCGCCGCGGTCTGGGTGTTCGGCAGATCGGCCGACTGCGCGACGGCCGGGGCCGCGAGCCCGAAAGCGATGGCGGTCGAGCCGGTCACGAGAAGAAGCTTGGCGCGTGCAGACATCATCACGGTGGAAATCCCCCAACAGTCACGGACGGCCAACCTATCACCGGTGGCGCGCACGGCCAGACGTTGCACCGCGGCAAGGGCGCGGCAACGCACGGGTTTCCGCCGGGCGTGTCGCGGCTGCAACACTTCGGTAACCCTGTTATCCGCTCAGTTTTCCGCCGCGATCAGCGCCAGCGCGGCGTCCATCGCCGGCGTCGCGCGCGCCTCGGAGGGCACGTCGTTGGCGTAGATGGCGACCGTCAGCGTCCGGCCGCGCGCCGTCGTCAGATAGCCGGCGAGCGCATTGGTGGCGTTGAGCGTGCCGGTCTTCGCACTGAGCCGCCCTTGCGCCGCGGTGCCGCGGAAGCGCCGGGCGAGCGTCCCGTCGACGCCCGCGACCGGGAGCGTGGCGCGCCAGGCCGCACCCCAGGGTTGCGCCGCGATCCAGCGCAGCAGCTTCACAGATCCGCGCGGCGTGGCGCGGTTGTAGGTGGACATGCCCGAGCCGTCCCACAGCTCGACCTCGGCCGGGGTGACGCCGGCCTTCTCCAGCATCGCCCGCAGCCGCGCCTGCCCGTCGGCGACCGAGCCGGTCCCCTCGACGAGCCCGACGCGGCGGAGAAGCAGTTCGGCGTACAGGTTCTGGCTGACCTTGTTGGTGATCGAGATGGTGTCGGCGAGCGGCTGGGCGGTCAGGCGGGCGAGCGGCTCGACATGCGGCGCCCGGGCTGCGGGCGCGCCATGCCGCTGCTCGGGATCGTCCGACGGCCGCCACGGCCGGTAACGCACCGCGACCTTGCCCGCCACGGCGACCCCCCGCGCCTCGAGCAGCGCCTTCAGCCGCCACGCCGCATGGTGGGCGGGGTCGTCGACGCCGATGCGCAGCGCCTCGCCGCCGGGACCGACCGTGCCGTCGATGTGCAGCACTTCGTCGCCGGGCAGGCGGCGGAGGACGAGGTCGGCGTCGCCGCCGCGCACCGTCACAGCGCGGTTG
>JADCGM010000268.1 GCA_020249025.1 Alphaproteobacteria bacterium | reverse complement strand
TGAAGGTCTCCGCGAACGCCATCCGCTCGTTGAAGAGCAGCGTCAGCTTCAGCAGCTTGTCCTTCGCCGTCGCATCGACCTTGTTGAGCACGAGCCAGACCGGCTCGCGGCGGGTTTTGAGCCCCTCGACGATCGCCTCGACGCCCTCGGTCATGCCGGTGCGCGCATCGACGACGAGCAGGATCGCATCGGCGTCCTCCGCGCCCTCCCACGCCGCCTGCACCATCGCGCGGTCGAGCCGGCGCCGCGGGCGAAAGATACCCGGCGTATCGACAAGCAGAAGCTGCGCCGCGTCCGCGACCGCGATCCCCATCAGCCGGGTGCGGGTCGTCTGCACCTTGGCGCTGACGATCGCCACTTTCTGCCCGACGAGCGCATTGACGAGTGTCGACTTGCCCGCATTGGGCGCGCCGACGACGGCGACGAGGCCGCAATGGGTGGGGGCGGCGGTCATGCGGTGATCCTGTCGAGAAGGGCCTGGGCGGCGAGGCGTTCGGCTTCCTGCTTCGATCCGCCCTCGGCCTCGGCCGGGTCCTGTCCGCGCACCGAAACGCGGACGTGGAAGGTAGGGGCGTGATGCGGCCCGCCGCGGCCGATGAGCTCGTAGTGCGGCACCCCGAGCTTCCGCTCGGCCGCCCATTCCTGCAGCGCCGACTTCGGATGCTTGGGCGCACTCGCCTTGCGATCGACGTGCGGGGCCCAGGCGCGGCGCACGAAGGCACGTGCGGCGTCGAGCCCGGCATCGAGGTAGAGCGCACCGATCAGCGCCTCGCAGACGTCGCCGAGCACATTGTCGCTGCCCGCGACGCCATCGGCGCGCGCCTGCCGGCCGAGCCGCAGATGCGCATCGGCGCCGATCTCGCGCGCGATCACCGCACAGGTGTCGCCGCTCACCAGTTCGGCAAAGCGACGCGCCATCTTGCCTTCGACCTCGGCGAAGTCGGCATAGAGCCATTCCGCCATCAGGCAGCCGAGCACGCGGTCGCCAAGGAACTCCAGCCGCTCGTAATCGTCCCCGGTCTGCGCGCTGGCATGGGTCAGCGCCCGCGCCAGCAGCGCGTCGTCGCGGAAACGATGACCGAGCGCGTGGGCGGCCCAGTCGGCGGGGGCGGTATTCGCCATGCCCCGGCGATGGGGCGGGCGCTTGCCGCTGTCAAGGCGCGCGCCTAAGGGATTGCGGGCTTCGCGAGGAGGGTTCGGATGGCTGATGCGGCATGGTCCGCTCTGGACACGCAGGCGGCGGCGCTGCGGCGCACGCGGCTCGCCGATCTCTTCGCCGCCGACCCCGACCGCGTCGCCCGCCTGTCGATCGAGGCCTCGGGCATCCTGTTCGATTTCAGTAAGATGCGGGTCGATTCCGCCACGCTGTCGCAGCTTGGAGCGCTCGCCGGCACCGCCGATCTCCCCGGCTGGCGCAGCCGGCTGTTCGCCGGCGAGATCGTCAATCAGAGCGAAGGCCGCGCCGCCACCCATGCCGCCGAACGCGGCACCGGTCCGACCGCGCTAACCACCCCGGCCGCGCAGGCCCGCGCCAAGATGCATGCGCTCGTGGAGGCGGTCCGCGCCGGCGCGCATGGCGACATCCGGCATGTCCTTCACGTCGGCATCGGCGGCTCGGCGCTGGGGCCGGCGCTGCTTCTCGATGCGCTGGGCCGCGGCGACGGGCCGGAGGTCGCGGTCGTCGCCAACATCGACGGCGTCGCGATGGAGGCCGCCACCCGCCGCTTCGATCCGTCGAAGACCCTGCTCGTCATCGTCTCCAAGACCTTCACCACCGTCGAGACGATGACCAACGCCGCGAGCGCGCTCGCCTGGATGCGCAGCGGGGGCGTCGCCGATCCGCTGGCGCGCTGCGTCGCCGTCACCGCCGCCCCGGATCGCGCCCGCGCCTATGGCGTGTCCGAGGATCGCATCCTGCCCTTCGCCGAAAGCGTCGGTGGCCGCTATTCGCTGTGGTCGGCGGTCGGCGTGCCGGTGGCCCTGGCGCTCGGCTGGCCCGCGTTCCAGGCGCTGCTCGATGGCGCCGCGGCGATGGACAAGCATTTCGCCGACGCGCCCTTCGCCCGCAACGCGCCCGCGCTGGCCGCCGCGCTCGACGTTCTCACCTACAGCCTGCTCGGCGCGGAGAGCCGCGGCGTCTTCGCCTATGACGAGCGGCTGAAGCTGCTCCCCAGCTACCTCCAGCAGCTCGAGATGGAGTCGAACGGCAAGTCCGTCACCCGCGACGGCACGCCGGTGACCCGGCCGACCGCGCCCGTCACCTGGGGCGGCGTCGGCACCGATGCCCAACACGCCGTGTTCCAGCTGCTCCATCAGGGCACCCGCGAGGTCCCCGTCGAATTCCTTGCCGTCATCGAACCCGGTCATGGCCTCGGCCCGGCGCACCACCGCCAGCTGCTCGCCAACTGCTTCGCGCAAGGGGCGGCGCTGATGCGTGGGCGCAGCTTCGAGGAGGCGCTGGCGCTGTCGAACGGCGACGCCGCGCTTGCCGCCGCCAAGACCTTTCCGGGCGACCGCCCGTCGGCGACGATCCTGCTCGACCGGCTCGATCCCGCGACGCTCGGCGCGCTGCTCGCCTTTTACGAACACCGCACCTTCGCCGCTGCCGTCCTGCTCGGGATCAATCCCTTCGACCAATGGGGCGTCGAGCTCGGCAAGGAGATGGCGAAGGCGGTCGAGACCGGCGGGGGCGCGACGCTCGACGCCTCCACCGCAGCGCTGATGCAGCGCGCGCTGGGGTAGGGGGAACCACTGCCCCGCCGTCGCGGTTGGGCCGGCAGATCGGAAGAGCGT
>JADCGM010000267.1 GCA_020249025.1 Alphaproteobacteria bacterium | reverse complement strand
GGCGCGGCCGATGCGCAGCTCTGGCTCGACCGGGGCAAGAAGCACCCGCGCTGCTACGCGTCGCTGTTGGCGCGGCCGCAGGACTGGCTGCGGCTCGGGCTGCTGATCAAGGATCGCGGCAAGGCCGGCGGCCGGCAGGTGCTTCGCGCCGACTGGATCGATGCGATGGCCGCGCCGTCGCCGCGCAATCCCAACTACGGCTTCCAGGTCTGGCGCGCATCGCCGCTGGTGCCGCAGCGCTTCTACAACGAGCAGCGCGAGGGCTATGCGGTGTCGACGAAGGCGCCGAGCCTTGCCGACGATCTGCTGTTCTTCGACGGCTACGGCGGCCAGCGCGTCTACATCAGCCGCAGCCGCGACCTCGTCATCGTGAAGCTTGGCCAGACCGACCTCGGCTGGGACGACACGGCGCTTCCGAACGCGGTGATCCGGGCGCTGGGGAAGTAGGGGTTCCAACGCCACATTCTCCCCTCCCCAACGGGGAGGGGAGGACCCCTCTCCGCCGTGCGGTGAGGTGCATCGCCCCGTCGATCTTTTCGCGCGGGCGGCTTAGAACGCCCGGCATGGCTGACTTCACTTTCGACTATGGCCCGCGCGTCCGCTCGGGAACCGGGGCGGCGGCGGCGATTCCCGAGCTGATCGACGCGCAGCGGGTGCTGTTCGTGACCGATGCGGGCGTGCGCGGGCTGGGGCTGGCGGATGCGGCGCTGGCCAGCCTTGCGGCGGCCGGGCGCGAGGTCGTGGTGTTCGATGCGGTCGAGGCCGATCCGTCGGCGGCGACGGTGCTGGCGGCGACGGCGGCGGGCGCGGGTTGCGGCGCGGTCGTCGGCTTCGGCGGCGGGTCGCCGATGGATGTGGCGAAGGTCGCTGCCTATCTGCTCGGCTCCGGCGACGAGCTCGAAGCGATCTATGGCGTTGGCAATGCCAGGGGGCAGGGGCTGCCGCTGGTGCTGGTTCCGACGACGGCGGGCACGGGATCGGAAGCGACGCCGATCTCGGTGATCACGGTGGGCGGCGCGGAAAAGAAGGGCGTCAACTCGCCGGCGCTCTACGCGCAGTGGGCGATCCTCGATGCCGAGCTGACGCTCGGGCTGCCCGCGCATGTGACGGCGGCGACGGGCGTCGACGCCATGGTGCATGCGATCGAGGCCTATACGTCGGCGCGGCTGAAGAACCCGTTGTCGGATGCGTTGGCGCGCGAGGCGCTGGTGCTGCTCGCCGCCAACATCCGCACTGCGGTGCGCGACGGCGGCAACCGCCCGGCGCGCGATGCGATGCTGCGCGGCGCCTATCTGGCGGGCGTCGCCTTCGCCAATGCGCCGGTGGCAGGCGTCCATGCGCTGGCCTATCCGCTCGGGGGGCATTTTCATGTGCCGCACGGGCTGTCGAACGCGCTGATGCTGCCGCATGTGCTCGGCCACAACATGGGCGCGGCGCTCGATCTCTATGCCGAGCTGGCGCCGCTGGTCGATCCGAAGCTTGGAAGCGTCGGGCGGCAGGGGCAGGCGCAGGGGCTGGTCGCGGCGCTGCAGTCCATCGCCGCCGATTGCGGGTTGCCCGACCGGCTGCGCGCGGTCGGAGTCGAGGCAGGGCATCTCGACCTGCTGGCCAGCGAGGCGATGAAACAGCAGCGGCTGCTGGTGAACAATCCCTGCCCGATCGACGAGGCCGACGCGCGGCGGCTCTACGAGGCGGCGCTGTGAGCCGGACGCCGTTCCGGCCGCGGAAGGCCTATCCGGTCTTCCGCACCATCCCGACCCGCTGGATGGACAACGACAGCTACGGCCATGTGAACAACGTCGTCTATTATTCCTGGTTCGACACCGCGGTGAACGCCTATCTGATCGAGGTGGGGGTGCTCGACATCCATGGCGGCGCGACCATCGGGCTCGTCGTCGAAACCGGGTGCCGCTACGCGCGCTCGGTGACCTTTCCCGAACCGGTCGAGGCGGGCATCCGCGCCGCGCATATCGGCTCGTCGAGCGTGCGCTACGAGATCGGCCTGTTCACGTCGGGGCACGACGAGGCGGCGGCCGAAGGCTTCTTCGTCCACGTCTATGTCGACAGCGCGACGCGCCGGCCGGCGCCGCTGCCCGACGCGTTCCGCGCCGCGCTCGCCGCCATCGCCTGAGCCGCGCGGGGCCGGTTCATCGCCGATACAAGTGGGGCGGCGTAGGCCGGATTCCGGACGATCATTCCGGGAGACGAACGATGCCCCAGATCCTGCGCCCAGCCGCCACTGCGGCCGTCGCCGCCGCCATGCTGACCGGCGCACCCGTTGCGCCGTTCGCGGTCGGCAAGGCCGAGGCGCGCGACTGGCGCGGCGACCGGCACTGGGGCCGGCACCGGCACCGCGACCGGGTCGATGCGGGCGATATCATCGCTGGTGCGATTATCATCGGCGGCATCGCCGCGATCGCCTCGGGCATCTCCAAGGCCGATCGCGACAAGGACGACTGGGACCGTGACGCCCGCTTCGGCTATGAGGACCGCACCGATGCGGTCGACATCTGCGCCCGCGCCGCCGAGGACGAAGCCCGCCGCGACGCCCCGCGCGCCTATGTGCGCACCATCGATTCGGTGTCGAACAGCGGCGCCCGCTACCGGGTGAAGGGGACCGTCGAGGTCGAGCGCCCGCGCGGCTGGGACCGCGACAAGCCCGGCACCTACACCGACCGGGTGCGCTTCAGCTGCACCGCCCGCAACGGCTCGATCGTCGCATTTCGTTTTGAGGACAGCGTCGCGTCGCGCTGGTAGCCCTCCCCCTGCCACAAAGGGATGGATATAGGGGGGCAAATGACCTTGCCCCCGGATCACCCCCGCGTCGCGGCGCGACGCATCGGCGTGCTGCTCGTCAACCTCGGCACCCCCGACGATCCGTCGGTGCCGGCGGTGCGCCGCTATCTCGCCGAATTCCTGTCGGACCGCCGCGTCGTCGAGATCCCGCCGCTCATCTGGCAGCCGATCCTGCGCGGCGTCATTCTCAACACCCGCCCCAAGCGGTCGGCGGCCGCCTATGCCAAGGTCTGGGACCAGACCGGCGGGGACTCGCCGCTGCGCGCCATCACTCGCGATCAGGCCGAGGCGCTGAAGACCGCGTTCGGCGACCGGGTGATGGTCGAATGGGCGATGCGCTATGGCCAGCCGTCGATCGCCGACAAGCTGAGCGCGCTGAAGGAGGCGGGCTGCGACCGCATTCTCATCGCCCCGCTCTATCCCCAATATTCGGCGGCGACGACGGCGACAGTCAGCGACCGGGTGTTCGACATCCTGAAGGGCTGGCGTTGGCAGCCGGCGCTGCGGACGCTGCCGCCCTATCATGACGACCCCGCCTATATCGACGCGGTCGCGGCCTCGCTGCGCGCGGGCCTCGCCGCACTCGATTTCGAGCCCGATGTCGTGCTGACGAGCTTCCACGGCATGCCCGAGCGCACGCTGATGCTCGGCGATCCCTATCATTGCCAGTGTCAGAAGACCGCGCGGCTGCTGCGCGAGGCGATGGGGTGGAGCGAGGACCGGCTGCGGATCAGCTTCCAGTCGCGCTTCGGCCGCGCCGAGTGGCTGAAGCCCTATACCGACGCGACGCTCGAGGCGCTGCCGGGCGAGGGCAAGCGCAAGGTCGCGCTGATCGCGCCGGGCTTTTCCGCCGACTGCCTCGAAACGCTCGAGGAGATCGCGATGGAGGGCGCCGAGATCTTCCAGCACGCGGGCGGCGAGCGCTTCGCCTACATCCCTTGCCTCAATGCCAGCGAGGGTGGTGTGGCGCTGCTGAAGACACTCCTCGAACGCGAACTGGCCGGGTGGATTTAGCCCCGGCCCTCGCCTAGGCTGCGCGAAACGGGACTGGGGAGATCGGACATATGGCACGCGTCGCAATCGTCACTGGAGGATCGCGCGGCATCGGCGAGGCCATCTGCGTCGCCTTGCGGGACGCCGGCATGACGGTGGCCGCCAACTATGCCGGCAACGAGGAGCGCGCCCGCGAGTTCACCGCGCGCACCGGTATCCCCGCCTACAAGTGGGACGTCGCCGATTTCGATGCCTGCCAGGAGGGCGCGGCGAAAGTCGCGGCCGACCTCGGCCCGGTCGACGTGCTCGTCAACAACGCCGGCATCACCCGCGACACGACGCTGCTGAAGATGACCTACCAGATGTGGAAGGAGGTCATGGATACGAACCTCGGCGGCTGCTTCAACATGGCGAAGGCGGTGTTCCCGGGCATGCGCGAGCGCGGCTGGGGCCGCATCGTCAACATCGGCTCGATCAACGGCCAGGCCGGCCAGTACGGCCAGGTCAACTACGCCGCCGCCAAGTCGGGCATCCACGGCTTCACCAAGGCGCTGGCGCAGGAAGGCGCCAAGTTCGGCGTCACGGTGAACGCGATCGCGCCCGGCTACATCGATACCGACATGGTCGCCGCCGTCCCGGCGGACGTGCTGGCGAAGATCGTCGCCAAGATCCCGGTCGGGCGGCTGGGCGGCGCGCACGAGATCGCGCGCGGCGTCGCCTTCCTGTGCTCGGAGGACGGCGGCTTCATCACCGGCTCGACCATGAGCATCAACGGCGGCCAGCACATGTACTGATGCCGGCGGCCGGCAGCGATCTCGTCAAGCGGTCGGTCACGATCCAGGGCCACCGCACGTCGATCAGCCTCGAGCGCGTTTTCTGGGAGGCGCTGGTGGCGGCGGCGGCCGAGCGCGGGCAGGCGCTCAACGCGCTGGTCGCCGAGATCGACGAGGCGCGCACGACCAATCTGTCGAGCGCGCTCCGGGTCTGGCTGTTCGAAAGGGCAAGGGCATGATCGCAATGCTGGCCGCGGCCGCCGCGGCGTCGATGACCGTCACCGAATGCGACCGGCTGGCGTCGCACCCCGACGATCCCGACCGGGTTGCGACTGGCGTGCCGCAGGCCGATGTCGATCTGGCGAAGGCGATCCCGGCCTGCCGGGCAGCGGTGACAGCCGATCCGGGCAATCCGCGGCTCAATTACCAGATGGCGCGCGTGCTCGGCTACGCCGGGCGCGGCGACGAGGCGGCGGGCAATCGCGCGGCGGCGGTGGCGGGCGACTATCCGCAGGCGCTGTTCGTCGTCGGCTACATCCACCTCTACGGTCTCAACAAGGCCGAGCAGGACGCCTGCAAGGCGGGCGACCTCATCCGCCGCTCGGCAGTGAAGGGACGGCTGGCGGGGCTCGTCGGCTTTCCGGCGTGGAGCCTGCAGGGCAAGTTCGCGGGCTGCGCGGTGAAGCAGGACCCGGCGGAGATGCGGGGCTTTCTCGAACAGGCGAAGACGCGGATCCCGGCCGGGGATTTCTACCGCCAGCTGCTCGTCGAGACGCTGCTCGCGCGGATCGGCAACTAGGCGAGGCCGATCAGAAGCTTGGCGGTCGCCTCCGGCGCGGTGACCATCGCGTCATGGCCGGCGTCGAAGTCGACGACGCGGATGCCGCGGGCCGCCGCTTCATCCGCCGC
>JADCGM010000266.1 GCA_020249025.1 Alphaproteobacteria bacterium | reverse complement strand
CGGCGCCGATCTCGAAGCCCGCGAACGCCCCCGTCAGAACCCGGTAGCGGCCCGCGAGCCGCGCCGAATGCTTCGGGACGGCGCGAAGGCGGTCGCCGACGGGAATCGTGGTAGCCTTGGTGACCTCGGCATCGGTGTAGGCGTAGTTGAAGAGGATCGAGATGGCAGGTGCGGGCTCGTAGATCATGTCGATCTCGGCGCCACGCGCGCGTTGTTCGCCGTCCTGGCTAAAGAAAAAGGTGTTGGGGATCGCCGTCAGCACATTCTGCCGTGTGACCTGATAGAGCGCAGCCGTGCCGGTCAGTCCCCTCACGGGGCCCGACAGCTTCACTCCGGCCTCCCACGCCTGCGATGTCTCCGGTTTGGGCGTGAGACCGTAGAAGGCCCCGCCCACGACCCCCTGGAAGCCCTCCGAATAGCCAGCGAACAGCGAGACGCCGTCATCGATCCGGTAGGTCAGTCCGGCGCGCGGCGTCACCTTCGACGACGACTCGCTGGTTGCTCCGAACAGGCCGAGATCGCTGGCGACCTTCAGTCGCGTCCAGCGCAGGCCGACGGTCAGGTCGAGGCGGTCTCCGATTGCGATCTGATCCTGCGCGAACAGGGCGATGCTCTTCATCCGATCGGTCTGATCGTAGAAGATCGGCGGCGTGGCACCGAAGGCCGGTGCCGGCAGCGGCCTCGCAAAGTCGATTGTCGCCCAGGCGACGTTAAAGTCGAGCTCGGCGAAGTAGGACGTCCGGTCGTAGTCGACGCCGGCAAGGATGGTGTGCCGGATCGTGCCGTCGCCGAGCTGTGCCGTCAGCGTCCCGGTGACGAAGGTCTTCTGGGTGTCGGAGGGCAGCCGGGCGCTGCCGAAGTTGTAGACCGTGCCCGCGATCCGTCCGTAGGGGAAGGTCGCCCATTCTTCGAACTTGTTGAGCGTCCGGCTGAGCGACAGCTCGGCCTCCACGCGGTCTGAAAAGCTGTGGGTCAGCGTTCCGGTGATCGCCTTGTTCTCGACCGACGTGCGCGGCGCGTCCCGGGCACCGGCAAAGACGTTCCGGTCGATCGCCAGCGTCGGCCGGACCAGCTCGACCGGCAGACCCGCATATTCGGTCTGTTCGATCCGGTTATAGCGTCCGCGAAGCGTGAGGCGCGTGTCAGGACCGGCCTCGATCATCAGGCTCGGAAAGACCCCGATGCGATCCATCGAGACGAAGTCGATGAAGCTGTCGGCGCTTTCGATCATGCCGGAGACACGCAGCGCGGCCGCGCTGCCCAGCGGCAGGTTGACGTCAGCATCTCCCCCGAAAGTGCTGAAACTCCCGCCACGCACGCCGGCAGCCAGAGAGAGCTCGGTGGGAGCGGGCGTCCGGCTGACGAGATTGACGAGACCGGACAGCGGCGCGCCCGCGCCGCCGCCGTAGAGCGTGGCGGTTGGCCCCTTCACGACTTCGATCCGGTCGACGAACACCAGAGTTGCGGGGTCCGCTGCGCCCTCGGGCAGCTGATAGGTCGGGATGCCGTCGATGAAGTAGTTGACCTTGAAACCGCGCACGAGCGTCGGCTGGAGCACCGCCTGCGCCTGGCTTGTGGGCGACACGCCCGACACGTTCACCAGCGCATCGGTCAGGTTCTGCAGGTCCTGATCCTCGATCAGCTTCCGGGTCAGCGACTGGATCGACTGCGGGATCTCCTCGACCGGGGTTGCGGTGCGGGTCGCCGAGACGGCTGCAGGGGCGTCATAGCCCTTGCGGGTGGCGGTCACGACGATCTCTGGCGTCCAGCCGGCGTCGTTCTCGGGCTGCTGTGCCTGAGCGGGTGCAACACCCGCAAGCGCCAAGGCGATGGTCATGGCTGATGTCTTCATGGTCTTGATTTCCTCGAACGTGACAGCCTCAGGCGACGAGGCGCCTGAGCTTCTGGAGGGCGGTGGCGTCGGGCTCGTCGTAGGCGATGGTGCCGGCGAAGCGGCCCGTCGCGGTCATCAGGTAGATCGTTGCGGTGTGGTCGATCGTGTAATCGCCGCCGGGAAGCGGCGACTTGGCCGAATAGACGCCGAAGCCCTTCTTGATCTGGGCAAGCTGGGCCTCGGTGCCGGTCAGCCCGATGATCGGTGTGCCGAACAGCGCGACATAGCGGCCGACGTCAGCCGCGCTGTCGTGCCCGGGATCGACCGAGACGAACACGATCTCGAACTTCATCCCGTCCGCGCCGAGCTGGCTGCGCAGGCGCGCCATGCGCGAAAGGCTGGTCGGGCAGACGTCGGGGCAGCGCGTGAAGCCGAAGAAGATTGCATAGGGCTTCCCGGCAAGCGTCCGCTCGGTCACCGTGCGGCCGTCCGGTGCGGACAGGGTGAACGGCCCGCCGAACCATTCAGCGTGGTTACCGGAAGGCGTGTCCTGCGACTGCGCCCGGATCAGCATCGCGGCCATGGCGAGTACCAGCGCCACGCCGACCGCGAGCCAGAGCATGGCGCGAATCCGCGCAAGGCGTGACGGCTCGGGCAGCGGGCTAGTGTCCGGCATGGCCGCCCTCCTCGGGGCCGGTTGACGTCACCGGCTGGACGGCGACCTGAAGCGTCACGGCCCCAGCGCGCTGGAAGCGCAGCGTGACCGGAATGCGCTCGCCGCGCTTCAGCGGGCGCTTCAGGCCCATGAACATGATGTGGTAGCCGCCCGGCTTCAGCGCGAGCGTGCCCTTGGCGGGAACGGCGATCCCATCCGTCACCTGCCGCATACGCATGACACCGCCGTCCATCGACATGGTGTGAATTTGCACTTCGGCGGCCACCGGGCTCGTGCCGGAGAGCAGGCGGTCGTCGGCGCCGCCGCGGTTGACGATGGTCATGAAGCCGCCACCGACGGCCTGACCGGGCGCTGTCTCACGCGACCACGGATGCTGGATGGTAAGGCTGCCGGCGCGATAGCTGTGCGCGGACGCGGCGGCGGCGACTGCGATCAGCGCTGCGGTGACGAAGGTGTGTCTGAACATGGGACGAGCTCCTGATTGCGGGCGCAGAGGTCGAGCGGCTGCGCCGAAAGGGGATGGTTGGGTTCAACGGCCTCGAACCCGAACGCCGCATCGGCGATGCGCAGGGCGAGGCAGACCGCGATCGCGCACCAGGCGGTGCGGCGAATGCGGGAGAGGCGGTGCGGCGGGCTCCCGCTGACGAGGACCGACGCCATGATCAGAGGCCCCCGGCCTGGCGCAGCGCTGCGATGACGAGCGGCACGATCTCGAGGTTCAGGCAGCGCCCGATCTCGAGCGACCGGCTGCGGCTGCGCAGAACAAGCCGAAGGTCGGCGGAGCTGCGGCCCATGGTGTCGAGCCGCAGCCAATAGGCCGGCAGCTCTGTCTCGCGTCCGCTGCTGTCGCGGTGTCGGACGCGACCCTCGCCGACCTCGAGCATTTCCTGCGCGGGCGGCGTTCGGCCATGCCGGTCGAGCGCGAAGGTCAGCCCGCCGAGCGCCAGCAGCGAGAACAGGCTGATGATCCACTGACCATGAACGGCCGGGCCAAGGCTTGCGATCGCCACAAGGCATCCGATCCCGGCGACAACCCGCCGGGCGGCAATGTCGAGGTTCGAACGATTCTCCTGCATGCGCAGAAGCAGGGAGGCACGCTCTCCCCCATCGCGGCCGTCACAGGGCCCGCTGGACCTGTGCGACCGCAGCCGTTCCGGGGAACGGCCCAGCAATTGATACATGGAATTCGGCTCCGCCTAGGCTGGCGGGCGCCTCAGAAAGGGGCGCGCCGGCAGCTCCGACACATCGGACGATCTGTCAGGCGAGAGCCGGCTGTCCCCGCAGCGGTGGGCGAAGATGGATCGCGCGATCAGGGAGCGGACGCGCAGCCGGAGCGAAGCCCAGCGCGAGGATGAACGCGAGCGCGATCGCCAGAAGCAGGGGCGGGGTCGCACTGACGGTCGACATGGCCAGCGACGCGAAGGCGCATGCGCCGTCGCCTTGCCCGCCCTTCGGCGCCCCGTCATGCTTCATCGGGATCACCAGCGCCGGCGGCGCGTCGGTGCCGACGGCGTCGGCGCAAATCTGGATCGCAAAGGTCTTCGCGCCGGCGGCAGGCATGAACCCGGCGGGAAGCACGATCTTCATCGACAGCGCAGCGAAGGCCACCAGCAGGGCGATCGCGCGATGGCGCCGGAGAAGGGTCCGCAAAAGGGACATTGCCTCCCGGCCCATAGCCATCCGCTGCGGGGTTGTCATCTGTCTTGGCATCGTCGTGGAGAATGCGCCCAGCATGCCCAGAGCGTTTTGGGATGTCTGGATATGTGCACCCGTTTCCCGAAACCGGACGGTCTGCCTCCGGCCAGCTTAAGCCGCTTATCGGGAATGCGTCTCAACGCGTAAGCTCGCTTGGAGCGACCGGGCTCCGAGATCGGCACTGGCAGCTTGAAGAATCGCGGTGGCGAATGCCTATCTCGCTGGGCAAGTGCTGATGCCGACGATGCGATAGAGCGGGCAGATGCCGACAACGCCGGTCAGCAGGGGGATGAGCCCCACACAGCCCCAGACCGTCATGGGGCCGACGAAGGCGAGACTGAGCAGCGCGAGGCCGACGCCAACGCGCAAGCAGCGGTCCAGAGCACCTTCATTCCGCATGGCTAATCCTTTGGAAATCCTGATCGTGTCCCGACCATGCCCCGAACCGGTCCTGCATCCGTTGATGGGGATCAAGCGGGGCTAGATCG
>JADCGM010000265.1 GCA_020249025.1 Alphaproteobacteria bacterium | reverse complement strand
CCGCCAGCGCATCCGCGCCGCCCTTGCCGTCCTGCGCCCAGTCCCAGGTCCGCAGCAGCGCCTGCGCCTCGGCCAGCCGCGAGTCGCCCGCCGGATCGACCGCCAGCACCGCATCGATCCAGCGCTTGGCCGGCCCGGCCTGCGCATAGCCCTTGTCGAACTTGATGCGCATCAGATCCTCGCGCGAGATCGGCTTGCCCTCGATCTCGGCGAACAGCGCGTCGTAGCGGCGCGCCCGGTTGGTGACGAACGTCTCGATGCCGAGCTCCTTGGCATAGGCCTCGGGCTTGAGCTGGTCGGCGGGTGCGGTGGCAATGAAGGGCGTGTTGTTGGCGTTCGCCACCCAGCCGCTCTTCGGGTCGATCACCTGCGGATAGGCGCTGTACGGCTCATAGGCGCTCCAGAGCGTCCGTGACGTGTCGCCCGGAAGCACGCCCTTCCAGTCGTAGCCTGGCGCACGCTTGGGGAAGCGGGCGTTGTAGATGAAGGCGATGCGCCCGGCGGCGTCGGCATAGACGAAGTTGGTGCCGACGATCGCCTGCCGCGCCATGATCGCCTGCCACTCGGCGAAGTCCTTCGCCTTGTTGAGGCGGTAATAGCTGTCGACCGCGCGGATATCGTCGATGCCGGCATAGCGCAGCGCATAGGCGCCGGTGTCGTTGACGATCACCGGCCCGTGCACCGAGCGCAGAATCGTGCGCGGCACCGGCAGCACGAACGGCCCGAACTTCACCCGCAGCCACACCCGCGTGCGCTCCAACGGCCGCCAACCTCCGTCGAAGCGGTAGTTGTCGCCACTGCCGTCGAGGGTCAGCCGGTAAACGTCGATGAGGTCGGGGCGGTTGACGGTGTTGGTCCAGCCCAGCGTCTTGTTGTGCCCGAGCAGCGGGAAGGGCGCACCCGGGAACAGCGCCCCGGCGAAGTCCCAGCCGTCGTCCGAATGCACCACCGCCTCGTACCAGGCGACCGGCCCCGCCCAGGGCTGGTGCGAGTTGGAGACGAGCCGGGTCACCCCGTCGCTGCTGCGCACACCCGCGATGGCGAAAGCGTTGGAGCCGCGCTCGTCGGCCGGGCCCGCGTCGCGTGGCACCGGCTTGCCCTCGACGAGCGCGCCGAGCGGGCGGTCGAGCCCGTAGAAGAAGGGCGAGCGCAGCACGAAGCCCGCCGCCACGTCGCGGCCGGTCACCGGGAACAGCCCGCGCAGCCGCACCTCGCCGGGGTGCTTTTCGGCATAGCGGTTGAGCCCGGCCGCATAGGCTTCGAGCAGCGCCCGCAGATCGGGCGCGAGCACGCGCTCGTAATCGCGGTTGGTCGTCGCCCAGATGCCGAGCAGATGGGTGGCGAAGTCCATCTTCGCGCCGTCCTGCCCGAGGAACGCGCCGGAGCGGCCGCGAACGCCGGCGAGCACCTCCTGAAGCGTCGCGAAATCGTCCTCGGCATGCGCATAGGCGAGGCCATAGGCGACATCGGGATCGGTCTTGCCGCGGACATGCGGTACGCCCCACTCGTCGCGCGCGATGCTGACGTCGAAGGCGCGCGCAGGCTTGGCGTCCGCAGGTGGGGCCGGCAGCGGCGGCAGCAGCGGCTCCCATAGCAGCAGCGCCACCGCCGCCACCGCGATCAGACCCGCCAGACTCAGACCGATCCGCTTCAGCCAGCGCATGCCATCCCCCCGTTCGATGCCCCGGGGCGACGCTAGGGCCGGCGGCGCGAAATGGAACCCCGCCTTTGTGCGAAGCGCCGCGCGGCTCAGGCGGCGAGGATCGTCAGCATCCGGTCGACGAAGCGGCGGCCCTCCGGCGTGATGCGGATGCGGACCTGGCGCTTGTCGTCGGGCTCACCGAGCCGCTCGGCGAAGCCATGCTTCTCGAAGCAGTCGACCGCGCGGGTCACGATCGAGCGCGCCACCCCGAGGCCCTGTGCAACTTCATGGAGCCGCGGCGGATCGGGCCTGGTGACCAGCATCGCGAGGATGGCGAGGTGGCGGCCGTTGAGATCAACCGGCAGGGCCCGCCCGAACGCATCGAGCGTGGCGAGGGAAGCTTTGACCGGCTCGGTCAGGCGGGGGCGAAGAGCAGGAACGGACACGGCGCAACCTCCGTCAATTATAGTTGACAGTTACAGTGAAGGCCCCGGTGTAGTCGCCGGACGGGGCAGTGGCGGGTACGGTCAGCACACCGCCGACACCGACGGTGAGCGCGCCTCCGGCGCTGAGCGTTCCGGTCGTGGCCGAGCGGACAAGCGTCGTCGTGATCGAGTTCGCCCCCGACGTCAGTGACAGCGAGGACGCGGGGGTGGTGTTGATCGCCACGGCAACGCTCGGCGTTCCGGCGATATTAAACGTCGCGCGGCCGACGGTCAGACCGTTGAGCAGCGTCGGCGGATTGGTGCCGCCCGCGGTGCGCGCGCCCGTCGACTGGCTGATCGTCACCGTGCCCGTGCCCGTATTCGGCCGGCGCACCGCGCCGAAGCCGAGGTCGGCGGTTTTCGTCACCGAGATCTGGCGGCGCACCGTGATCGTCGCGGTGCCGGTTCCGGTGCCGCCGCCGGGCGTGACGGTGACGAGGTACTGAGACGTGCCGGTCGTCGCGGTCGAGACGGTGTCGTCGTTGACCGGAATGTCCATCGCCAGCAGCACGGTCCGGTTCTGGTTGGACGACGTCCAGCCGCTCACCGTCGCGGTCAGCACACCCGCAGATGTCGACTCGGTGACGACCGTGCCGGTGCCGTTGACGAGATCGAAGCCGGTGACCGCGCCGACGCGCGCGGTCGGCGATCCCGTCGCCTGGATGGTGACGGTCGCGGTCGCGCCGTTGCAAGCCGCGCCGCTGCAGCGGATCGTGATCGTGGCGCGGGTCGGCGCGCCCGACACCACCGATCCGTTTCCGCTGATCTTGGTCACCGCCGCCGTTGACGGATTCATCCGGAACACGGTCTGGCCGCCCGAGCCGGCGGCGGCGACGATCTGGAAGTTCGGCGTGCTCGCAGTGATCGCATTGACGGAAAAGGTCTGCGCCGCTGCCAGCGTCGCCAGTCCCCCCAGCCAGCCCGCGACAAGTCGGAAAGCGATCCGGACGATCATGACTGGCGACTTCGCGGGCGGCCGGATCCGACCAGCAGCGCTGCGCCCAACGCGGCTGCGACCAGCAGCACGCCGACAAGGATCACGACAACGATGCCGCCCCTGGAGGCGGATTCGACCGGCCCCGCGGCGGCGGCCGGCGCGGTCGAGGAGACAGCCGGGGCGACCGCTGCGACGGCCTCGGCCCCTGTCGCGGGCGCCATCGCGGCCGGCGGGAGCGGGGCCATCGGCGGCGACCAGTTCGAGAGTGTCGCGTGGATCACGGGATCGCCCGCGTCCGTGTCGGGGACGATCAGCGTGACCGGCGGGGCGGCGGGCGCTGCGGCCGGGGCGGCGATCGCCGGCACGTCCGCCATGTCGTCGCCGACCGCGAGTTCATAGGCGCTGGCCGCGCCCGCCAACAGGAGAGCGGCGGTCGCGGCGAAGCCGGCGCGGACGGCAGACAACGATCGAACGGACATGGTGTGCGATGATCCCCCCGCGGCGCCGGAGCGCCGCTGCCCGGCGGGGGTATCAGGGGGTGCGACGGCGCCTGAAGCGCCCCGCCACGATCATCACGCGGGCGTGACGATTGTCAGGCCGCGGCGTCGTCCGGGGACGAACGGCGCGTATCGGGGACGGACGTCTCGGCGAGGCCGAGCAGGGCGAGGACGTCGGCGGCATGCGCGCGGCCGATCGGCAGCTCCTCGCCGCCTTCGATCAGCGCCATCAGCGCGCCGGAGGGCTTGCGCCGCACGCCCCGGACGATGCGCCGGGCACAGATCACAGACCGGTGCAGCCGGATGAACATCGCCGGGTCGAGGTCGTCTGAAAGCGCGCGCATCGACGAGCGCAGCCAGCCTTCGGACCCGCTCGCGCCAT
>JADCGM010000264.1 GCA_020249025.1 Alphaproteobacteria bacterium | reverse complement strand
TCCCAACCCGACGACCGCGGCGATCCAGCCATTCGTCGAAGCGCCGAGCCTGCCTCTGTGGACGGGGAACACGACCGATCTGCAGCAATCGCTGGCAGAGGGGGTTGCGCGAACATTCGATCTGCCGAGTGCCGAGATCGAGTTCTGACTTCGGCCGATGCCGCCGCGCAGCCTATCGCGCCGCGGCGTTGAGGCGGTCGACCTCGGCGGCGATGGCGCGTTGGTCGGGAAGCGTGCGGGTGACGGTGATGCTGGCAATGCTGACGCCGTGGGTGCGGTCGCGCACCGGGGGGCCGCAGCGGGTGCCGCCGCAGTAGATGTCGACCCAGAATTCATTGATCTGGCTGTCCGGGCCGCCGCGATCGCGCCAGCGGATGTCAGCGCGGCGGAAGACGGGCGTCCCGTCGAGCCAGTAGCCGAGCGCGCCGTCGGCCTGCCCGGGCGTGTTGAGCTTTACATGCTGCGTGTAGGCGAACCAGCGGCCGCGCGGCGCGGGCGCGGTCCATGGCTCGGCCTGGCCCCAGACATTTCCCGGCCGCAGCGCGTAATAATAGGTGCGCAGGCCCGTCCATGGCTCGCCCCGCCGCGCCCCGGCGCGGATCGGTCCCGCGTCGGTCACCGCATCGAAGCCGGTGCGCGCGCTCCAGCGCAGGCCGTTCGCCGAGCGCCCGCCCCAGCCGCCCGGGCCGAGAGCGCCGACCGGCGGCTTGCCCTGCCCGGTGTTGGCGAGCCCGGGGAGCTTGCCGCCATTGGGCGGCGCCCAGTCCGGATCGAAGCGCATGATGACGGTCGCGAACGCCTCCTCGCCACCCTTCACCGGCAGGATCAGCGACAGCGCGGTCAGATCGTCCTTTGGAATCCAGGCGCGGACGATGTCGCCCTCGAGCCGGGCATGGCCGGTGTTGAAGCGCCAGTCCTTGGCGCGCGTCAGGTCGCGCCCCGTCCAGCGCGCGATGGTGTCGGCGGCGGTGGCGGCACGGAACGCCGGCATCGCGACGCCGCCGCCAACGTCGGGGCGGAACACCTCCAGCGTCTGCGCGCCATATTGCTTGCCCGTGGTTTTCAGCACCAGCACCGCCCGGCCGATCCCCGGGTGCGCCGCCTGGGAGAAGCGGATCAGGATCAGGCCCTTCGTCTCCAAGGTCGGCCGGTCGCCCTGCGCGCGGTAGGTGGTGGCATCGAGCGTGGTGTCGGCGACGGCGGCGAGCGTTCGCGTTTCGCCGCGCCCGCTGACGATGAGCTTCGGCCCGTCCGCACCGCCTTCGCGGCTGACGATCGAGGCGTTCTGTCCGCCCTTGCGGCGCAGCACGAAATCGGCGCCGTGCGCACGCACAAGATCGGTCACGTCGATACGCAGCGTCTGGTCGCTGTCGCTGTCGGCGATCTCGGCGCGGGCGAAGGGGGCATCGCCCCGCGCCTTGCCATCGGCGTCGCGCCAGTCGCCGCCGATCCGCTTCCACGGCAGCGATAGCGAGGCGGCATAATAATCCCGCGTCGCATCCTCGCGCCACGCGGCGGGCGGCGCGAGGCGCGGCTGGCCGGCGAAGGCGCGGTCGAGATTGCGGGTGCCGACAGGCGCGGCCGCCGACGTCAGAAGCAGCAATGCGAGGGCCGCGGGTGCGCGGCGCGTCACGCGTCGGCGCGCTTGCGGGTGCGGAAGGGCAGCGGCGCGACCGGAATGCCCTCCTCGGCGAGCGCCTTGGCATCGGCGGGCGTCGCCTCGCCATAGATGGCGCGCGCCTCGGCCTCGCCGAGGTGGATGGCGCGGGCCTCGTCGGCGAAGCGGTCGCCGACATAATCGCTCGACGCCTCCAACTTGGCCTGCATCTCGGCGAGCTTTGCCAGAAGCGCCTTCGGATCCTCGGGCGCGCCGCCCGCGCGCTGGTTGCCCTTGGCGCCGACCGCCGGGGCCATCACCGCCTTCTCGATCGCGCGGTCGTCGCACAGGGGGCAGGCGAGCAGCCCGCGCGCCTTCTGGTCGTCGTAATCGGCCGAGGAGCCGAACCACGCCTCGAACACATGCGCCTTCGCGCAGCGGAGATCGTAGGCGATCATCGGCCGTCCGTGAGCGCGATCTCGCGGCGGTGCGCGATCACCGGGATGCGCCCGCGCGCCGTTGCGATCATGTCGAGATCAAGGTCGACGCAGGCGACGCCCGCCGCCTCGCCGCCATCGTGCAGCACCGTCCCCCAAGGATCGATGACAAGGCTGTGGCCGAAGGTTTCGCGTCCGTCCTCGTGCCGCCCGGTCTGCGCGGCGGCGACGACGAAGGCCGCCGCCTCGATGGCGCGGGCTTTCAGCAGCGTGTGCCAGTGCGCCTGCCCGGTCGGCCGGGTGAAGGCGGCGGGCACGGACAGGATCGTCGCGCCCGCCCCGGTCAGCGTTTCGTAAAGCCGCGGGAAGCGCAAATCGTAGCAGATGGAAAGGCCGAGCCGCCCCCACGGCGTGTCCGCGACCACCGCACCCGCGCCCGGCGCATAGGTCGCCGATTCCCGGTAGCGTTCGCCGGTCGGCAGATCGACGTCGAACAGGTGCATCTTGTCGTAACGCGCGCGGATGCCGCCGGTGTCGTCGATGACGAAGCCGCGGTTGACCAGCCGGTCCGGATCCGCGTCGGACGTCAGCGCCAGCGACCCCAGGTGCACCCAGAGGCCGAGCCGGGC
>JADCGM010000263.1 GCA_020249025.1 Alphaproteobacteria bacterium | reverse complement strand
GTTCGCCAGCCCATATTGCGCGCCCATCTCGCCGTTCATGTCGATCCAGAACTTGTCGTCGGGATGCGGCCCCTCGATCGGCACGCCGAGCCGCGCGGCGAGCACGCCGGTCTCGCCGCAATGATCGATGTGGCCGTGAGTGACGAGCAGCTTCTCGATCGTCACCCCGCGCTCGGCCGCGACCGCCAGCAGCCGGTCGAGATCGCCGCCCGGATCGACGAACGCCCCGCGCATCGTCTGCGTGCACCACAGCAGCGTGCAATTCTGCTGGAGCGGCGTGACGGGAACGATGACGGCATTGAGCGGGCGGGTCATGGCGCGGATGTGCGGACCCGCCCGCACGCTGTCAACATCCCGTCCGGTTGGCCGGGTTGAAGGGACAGGTCATCGGTCTGAGCATGAGCCATGGATTGACGCCAATTGACAACCATGGTTTACACAACTGCTGTTCGAAGTTCAGGAAACCGAGGTTTTTCGTGATTGGCTCGCAAGCCAGCGCGACTTGCGGGCGCGGGCGACCATTGCGGCGCGGGTCAAGCGACTGCGAAACGGAAATTTCGGCGTCGCGCGATCGCTTGGCGGTGGCCTGCATGAACTGAAAGTGGACTACGGCCCCGGCTACCGCGTCTACTTTGTCAATCGTGGCCGAGTAGTCGTGGTGGTGCTGTGCGGCGGCGACAAGGGAAGTCAGGTTCGGGATATCGAGCGGGCAAGGTTCTTGGCGAGAGGCTTCTGAAGATGACAGTGAAGACCTATCCGTTCGACGCCGCCCGCTATATCCAGACGGCAGAGGAGGCGGCCTTCTTCATTCAGGCCATCATCGACGAGGCGGCGGATGCGAACGATCCCCGCATCCTCATCGATGCGCTCGGCGATGTTGCCCGCTCCAAGGGCATGACCGAGATCGCGGCGAAGACCGGCCTCACCCGGCAGGGGCTCTACAAGGCGCTGGGGCCCGACGGGAATCCGTCGTTCGACACGGTGATGCGGGTGCTGGCGGCGCTGGGTCTCCGGCTCACCGCGGAGCCGGTGACCCGCGCCGCCTGACGCCCGCTTACTTTAACACGTCCTTCCAGAACTGGACGCCCGCCCAGAACTGATAGTCGGCGTTCTCCTTCTTGGCGAAGCCGTGGCCCTCGTTCTTGCCGAGGATGTGCCAGGCGGCGACGCCGTTGGCGCGGACCGCGGCGATCATCTGGTCGGCCTCGCTCGCCGGCACGCGCGGATCGTTGCCGCCGGTGACGACGACGAGCGGGATGCGCAGCTCCTTGGCGCGGGTCAGCGGCGAGATCTCCATGAGCTTGGCGCGCTGCTTGGGATCGCGCTCATCGCCATATTCGACGCGGCGAAGATCGCGGCGATAGCCCTGCGTGTTTTCGAGGAAGGTGACGAAGTTGGAGATCGCCACCACGCAGTTCGCGCCCTTGAAGCGGTCGCCGTAGCGGATCGCGGTCGCGTAGCACATGTAGCCGCCATAGGAGCCGCCGGTCACCGCGAAGCGGCTGGCGTCGAGCCGGTCGTCCTTCGCCAGCGCGTCGAGATAGGCGCCGATGTCCTTGACCGAGTCCTCGCGCTTGAACGGCCCGTTGTCGAGCGCGACGAAACGCTTGCCATAGCCCGTCGAGCCGCGGACGTTCGGATAGAACACCGCATAGCCGAGTTCGTTGATGAGGTAGTTGGTCCGGCCGAGGAACCCGGGCCGCGACTGCCCTTCCGGCCCGCCGTGGATGTTGACGATCATCGGCCGCTTGCCCGGGAACTTCGCGCGGTCGGGCACATAGAGGAAGCCCGAGACGCGCTCGCCATCGAAGCTCTTCACCGTGATCAGCTCGGGCTCGACATTGACGCTGGCGTCGAGACCGCCGGTCTCGCTCATCGTCCAGCGCGTCACCGCGAGCGTCTTGGGATCGACGCTGAAGGCATCGGCCGGCGCCTTCGCCGACGACATGCTGAAGCCGATCGCTCCCCAGGGGGCGATCTCCAGCCCGCCGATCACACCCTGCGGCAGCTTCGGCTCACCGATGATCTTGCCCGTCGCCGGATCGAGCAGCTTCAGCTTCGACGCGCCGGCCTCGTTCGTCACATAGGCGATGAACGAGCCGTCCTTGGCGATGTCGAAGCCGTCCACGTCCCATGCCTCGGCGGGGCCGAAGGGCTTGAACTTGCCGCCTTCGAGCGTGCCGAGGCGCTGGAAGTCGGAGCCCGCGTCGCTCGTCACCCAGATCTTGCCGTCGGGCGCGTAGCGCGCCTCGCCATAGGCGACCTTCTCGCGGCCCTTGGGCGTCAGCAGCGTCATCTTGCCCGACGCCAGGTCGAGCTCGAACAGGTTGCTCTCGTTGACCGAGACATAGTTGCCGACGAGCGCACGCTTGCCGTCGGGGGCGAAGTCGATGATCGCCCAGCCGCCGCCCGCCACCTGCGCGACGAGCCGGTCGGTCTTCGGATCGCGCGGATCCATGACGTAAAGATCGGTGTCGGTGCCGTTGCGGCGCGTGCTCGAATAGCCGACGAACTTGCCGTCCTTCGACCATGCCGCGCCGGTGTTGCGGCTCTTGCCGTCGGTGAGCAGCGTCAGCTTGCCCTTGTCGTAGCGGTAGAGCTGGAAGAACTCGTTGCCGCCAATGTCCTTGGCCATCAGCAGCACGTCGCCCTTGCCCTCGGCATAGCTGGCGTTCGCCACCGGCTCGGCCTCGAAGGTCAACTGGGTGCGCGCCGCGCCCGGCGCCGCCACCTCATGCACCTGCGCGGTGTTGCCGAAGCGCGTCGCGATCAGCATGCCGCGCGTCTGCGGGTTCCAGCCGAGGAAGCCGGCGGTGCGGAACTCCATGTAGGGCGCGGTGTCGGCGCGCAGCGAGACGGGCAGCGGCGGCACCCCGTCGGCGACGATGGCGGCCGGCGGCTGGATGGTCTGCGCGACGGCCGCG
>JADCGM010000262.1 GCA_020249025.1 Alphaproteobacteria bacterium | reverse complement strand
GCTCTTCCGATCTATGGGCAGATGATCCTCGTTCGCATCCCACAGCAGCTGGAAGGTCAGCTCGGCGAGGCCGCGCGTGTTGCAGAAGACGAGCGTCAGCTTGTGATCGCGGATCGCGCGCATGACGGCCGGGATCGCCCAGGACGCGCTGTGCCCGGACCACGGCACCCGCCCTTCGGGCAGCAGGATCTCGATCTCGGCGGGCGCGCCGGCCTCGCCGCGCACCAGCCGCACCGATCCGGCGTCCGCATCGGGGGCGAGCCAGCCCTGATAGCTCTCCGGATCGGCGACCGTCGCCGAGAGCGCCACGCGCCGAAGCCCGGGCCGGATCGCCTGCAGCCGGGCGAGCGACAGCGCCAGCAGGTCGCCGCGCTTGCCGCTGGCAAACGCGTGGACCTCGTCGACGATCACTGTCTCCAGCGTCGAGAACAGCGACGGCGCGTCCGGGTGGCTGAGCAGCAGCGACAGCGATTCCGGCGTCGTCAGCAGGATGTGCGGCGGCCGCTGCCGCTGCCGCGCCTTGCGGTCAGCGGGGGTGTCGCCGGTGCGCGTCTCGACCCGGATGTCGAGCCCCATCTCGGCGATGGGGTTGAGCAGATTGCGCTGCACGTCGACCGCCAGCGCCTTCAGCGGCGACACATAGAGCGCCCGCAAGCCCTCCCCCGGCCGCTCGATCAGCGACTCCAGCACCGGCAGAAACCCCGCGAGCGTCTTGCCCGCCCCCGTCGGCGCGACGAGCAGCGCATGCTCCCCCGCGCGCCCCGCCGCCAGCATCTCCCCCTGATGCCGCCGCAGCTGCCAGCCGCGCCCGGCGAACCAGCCGGCGATGACGGAGGGGAGGGGCCTGTCGGTCATAGGGTCGATCCGCTGTAGGCGACGGCGTCCGCTGTGCGCATCTGAAAAACACTGTCCTACGCCCCCGGGATCTGTTCATAATCTGTTCCGGGATGCGGCGCGAGTCGGGCGGCGGTTATTGGGGCGGATGGGTCCGGCTCGGGTGGGCGGGTGATCCCCGTCCGGCATGATACTTTGAATGAACTTTGGCCCCCCGGCCCCTCGGCAATCCGCCGTTCAGCAAGCGCGCGGCAACACAGGCTTTGCGCCCGCGCGGCTGGACCGTTAGAACCGCCCGACCTGTAGCACCGGAGACGACCTTGGCCCTGCCGCCGACCAATCCCACCGACGATGCTTTCATCCGCGAGGTCGACGAGGAAGTCCGCCGCGATCAGCTCCAGCAGTTCTGGACGCGCTACGGCCGCTGGCTGCTCGTCGCCGTCGGCCTGTTCCTCATCCTGCTCGCCGCCTTCCTCTACTGGCGCGAGGAGCGGCAGCGCGACGCCGGCGCGACCGGCGCGGAGCTTGTCGCGGCGCTCGCCAAGATCGAATCCGGCGACACCGAGGGCGCGCAGGCCGCGCTCAACCGCGCCGGCCAGGCCCCGCAGGACGGCTACCGCGCCATCTCCAAGCTCGTGCAGGCTGGCATCGCCGCCCGCGCCGCCGATACCGCGACCGCGACGAAGCTGTACGGCGAGGTCGCGGCCGACGAGGGCATGCCGCAGCCGTTCCGCGATTTCGCGACGCTGCGCGGCATCATGCTCGAGTTCGACAAGCTGACCCCGGCGCAGGCGATCGCCAAGCTCAAGCCGCTCGCCACCAAGGGCTCGCCCTGGTTCGGCACCGCCGGCGAGTTGCTCGCCATCTCGCACATGCGCGAGGGCAAGCCGGAGCTCGCCGGGCCGATCTTCGCCGCGCTCGCCAAGGACGAGACGGTGCCGCAGTCGATCCGCGGCCGCGCCACGCAGATGGCCTCCTCGCTCGGCATCGAGGCGCTGCCCACCAACCTTGGCGGCACGCCCGCCGCCGCCCCGAAGGCGAACTGATGAAGCGTTCGATCACCGTTGTTCTCGTGTCCGCGCTGGCGCTCGCCGGCTGCGGGATCTTCCGCGGCGACGACAGCAAGGGCCCGCGCACGCCGACCGTCGGCGAGCGTCTGCCCGTCCTCACCTTTGAGCAGAAGCTCGAGGCCGACCCCTCGCTCGAGGGGGTCAGCGTCGTGCTGCCGCCGGTCGAGACCAACGACAACTGGACGCAGCCCGGCGGCAACGCCGCCAAGTCCGCCGGTCATCTTTCTGGCCCCACCAACCCCGTTCGCGCCTGGGAAGTCTCGATCGGCGAGGGCAGCTCGGGCCGCGCCGAGCTCAACGCCGGGCCGGTGATCGCCGGCGGCAAGGTCTTCACCATCGACACCAGCGCCACCGTGCGCGCCTTCGATGCGGCGACCGGGCGGACGCTGTGGGCGCACCGGGTCGAGGGCGCCAAGAAGGACCGCAACACCGCTTTCGGCGGCGGCGTCGCCGTCGGCGGCGACCGGGTGTTCGCGACCACCGGATATGGCGCCGCGGTCGCGCTCAACGCCGCCAACGGCAGCCAGATCTGGAAGGTCACGCTCGGCGGCCCGCTGCGCGGCGCGCCGGCGGTCGAGGGCGAGCGCGTCTATGTGATGTCGCAGGACAACCAGATGTTCGCGCTCAACGTGGCCACCGGCGAGACGCTGTGGGATGCGACGGGCACCGCCGAGCAGGCCGGCCTGCTGTCGGCGGGCGCGCCGGCGATCGCGCTCGATACCGTCGTCGTCGGCTTCTCGTCGGGCGAGCTCAATGCGCTGCGCGTCGAAAACGGCCGCGTCGTCTGGCAGGACGCGCTGGCGCGCACCGGCCGCACCACGGCGCTCGGCGCGCTGTCGGACATCGACGCGCCGCCGGTCATCGATCGCGGCCGCGTCTACGCCATCGGCCATGGCGGCCGCATGGCCGCGCTCGAACTCGCCACCGGTCAGCGCCTGTGGGAACAGTCGCTGT
>JADCGM010000261.1 GCA_020249025.1 Alphaproteobacteria bacterium | reverse complement strand
CAACATCCCGGCGATCAACGCGCGCCTCACCATCAACGACCAGTTCCGCAAGGAAACGTCGAGCGCGTTCGAGGCGGGCGTGAAGGGCTCTGCCGGCGACGGCGTCTTCAGCTACGAGCTGTCGGGCTACCTGACCAAGGTCGACGACATGCAGTTCTTCGAGTTCCTCGTCGGCAGCTTCGGCCTGCTGCGCGTGGTCTCGAACATCGACAAGGTCGACATCAAGGGTCTCGAGGCGAACGTCACCGTCAAGCCGATGCGCGGCCTGTCGCTGTTCGGTTCGGTGAACCTCACCGACAGCGAGATCAAGGCCAACGCCTCGCGTCCGGACACGATCGGCAACAAGTCGCCCTACACGGCCGACTACACGATCAACGCCGGCGCGCAGTTGGTGCAGCCGTTCGTGGCGGGCACCGAGCTGGTGGTGCGCGCCGACTGGCGCCGCACGGGTCCGACCTGGTTCCACACCGTCCAGAACCAGACCCGGCCGACGATCTTCTCGGCGCTCGTCCCGCTCGTCGGCCTGCCGGCGGCGCTTGGCACGGCGCGCTACGATCTCGCCCGCCGCGATGCCTTCGATCTCGTCAACCTGCGCATCGGTGTCGAGCGCGACGGCTGGCGCGTGACCGGCTTCGCCAACAACCTCTTCAAGAAGAAGTATCTCGAAGAGGTGATCCCGGCGGCCGAGTTCGGCGGCTCCTTCGTCTCGCCGGGCGCGCTGCGCAGCTACGGCGTCGAGTTCGCGGTCAAGTTCTGAGGTGACTCGCCTTTCCCTCCCCCGAACCGGGGGAGGGTCAGGGTGGGGGTCGCTCAGAACGAGGCGCTCTATCCGGGCAGCCCCCCACCCAAGCCCTCCCCCGGGTCGGGGGAGGGGGAACCGATGAGCGCAGGGAAGCCTTGACGCTTGACCGCGGCGCGGGTCCGGCGAAGCTTGGGGGCATGAAAGTGTTCGCCCTCACCCTCTCCGCCGCGCTGCTCGCCGCCGCCGCCCCGCTCACCTCCCAGCAGGCGCTCGACAGCGCCCGGCCGGGGGACTGGCAGGCGCTCGATCCCGACCAGCTGCTCGTCATGGACCTGCCCGGCGGGCGCGTGACCATCCTGCTCGCGCCCGACTTCGCGCCTAACCACATCGCCAATATCAAGACCCTCGTCGGCCAGCGCTTCTTCGACACGGCTGCGGTCGTGCGGGTGCAGGACAATTACGTCGCACAGTGGGGCGACCCGACCGATAAGGCGCCGCTCGGCGCGGCCAAGGCCTCGCTGCCGCTCGAGGCGGACCGGCCGGCCAAGGGCCTGGCCTTCACCTCGATCAAGCAGCGCGACGCCTATGCCCGCGAGGTCGGCTTCGTCGACGGCTTCGCGGTCGCGCGCGAGCGGGGCCGGGCATGGATGACCTATTGCTACGGCACCGTCGGCGTCGGGCGGAACCAGCCGCCCGAAAGCGGCAATGGCGCGGAGCTGTTCGCGATCATCGGCCATGCGCCCCGCCACCTCGACCGCAACTACACGCCGGTCGGCCGCGTGGTCGACGGGATCGAGAATCTGTCGAGCCTGCCGCGCGGGACCGCCGCGCTCGGCTTCTACGCCGAGCCGGGGCAGCGCACCCAGATCCTGCGCGTGCGTCTGGCGAGCGAGCTGCCGCCGGCGCAGCGCCCGCGGCTCGAACAGCTGCGCACCGACAGCGCCGCCTTCCGCGCCTATGTGGCGGCGCGCGCCAACCGCGACCGCGACGGTTTCCTCGTCGGCTTCAAGGGCGTCGACCTCTGCAATATCCGAGTGCCGGTGCGTCCGGCGCAGGGCGCAAAGTAGCCCTCGTCAAGAGGGAGCACAGTTATGCCCGAAGCTTATATCGTCGCCGCCGCGCGCACCGCGGGCGGCCGCAAGGGGGGGCGCCTGAAGGACTGGCACCCCGCCGATCTCGCCGCGCAGGTGCTCGACCACCTCGTGACCACGACGAGGGCCGATCCGGCTCTGATCGAGGACGTGATCCTCGGCTGCGTCGGGCAGGCGGGCGAGCAGTCCAACAACATCGCGCGCAATGCGGTGCTCGCGTCGAAGCTTCCCGAGAGCGTGCCGGCGACCTCGGTCGACCGCCAGTGCGGCTCCTCGCAGCAGGCGGTGCAGTTTGCGGCGCAGGCGGTGCTGTCGGGGATGCAGGACATCGTCATCGCCGCCGGTGTCGAGTCGATGACGCGCGTGCCGATGGGCCTGCCGGCGCGGCTGCCGCACGAGCATGGCTTCGGCTCCTCGGTGAGCCCCGCGATGCGCAAGCGCTATCCGAACGTCCAGTTCAGCCAGTTCGCCGGCGCCGAGATGGTCGCCAAGAAGTACGACCTCTCGAAGGACGAGATGGACGCCTATGCCTATGAGACCCACCGCCGCGCCGCGGCGGCGACCCAGGCGGGCGCGTTCAACGCGGAGATCGTGCCGGTCGCGGTGACCACCGCCGACGGCGCGACCGAGCATCACCATGTCGACGAGGGCATCCGCTTCGACGCGACGCTCGATGGCATCAAGGGTGTCAAGCTCATCATGGAGGGCGGGCGTCTGACCGCGGCCACGTCGAGTCAGATCTGCGACGGCGCGTCGGGCGTGATGATCGTCAGCGAGAAGGGACTGAAGGCGCTCGGCGTCAAGCCGCTCGCCCGCATCCACCACGCCTCGGTGTTCGGCGAGGACCCGGTGATCATGCTCGAGGCGCCGATCAACGCGACGCGCCGCGCACTCCAGAAGGCAGGGATGAGCCTCGACGAGATCGATCTCTACGAGGTCAACGAGGCCTTCGCCTCGATCCCGATGGCGTGGGCGAAGGATCTGGGCGCGGACCCGGCGAAGCTCAACGTCAACGGCGGCGCGATCGCGCTCGGCCACCCGCTCGGCGCATCGGGGACGAAGCTGATGACGACGCTCGTCCATGCCCTCCACGCCCGCGGCAAGCGCTGGGGCCTGCAGACCATGTGCGAAGGCGGCGGCATGGCCAACGTCACCATCATCGAGCGGCTGTGAGGGCGCGATGGGCTACAACACGATCAAATACGACGTCGCCGACGGCATCCTGACGCTGACGCT
>JADCGM010000260.1 GCA_020249025.1 Alphaproteobacteria bacterium | reverse complement strand
GCTGGCGGGCGCTGTCGCCGACGATCTCATCGTCGAGGATCGCGGGATAGGTGCCGGCAAGCTCCCAGGCGCGGAAGAAGGGCGTCCAGTCGATGTAGGGAACGATCTCGGCGAGCGGTATGTCGGCGAAGACATGGCGGCCGGGCTTGGCCGGGGCGACCGGCGGGTGCGCCGAAAAGTCGGTCGGATGCGCGTTAGCGCGTGCCGCCTCGAGGCTGACGAGCTTGCTCTCGCCCTTCCCCGCGCGCTGGACGCGGATCGCCTCATATTCCGCCGCCGTCTGCGCCACGAGCTCGTCGCGGAGCGTGTCGGAAACAAGGGTCGAGGCGACGCCGACCGCGCGGCTGGCGTCGAGGACATGGAGAGTCGGCCCCGAATAGGCCGGCGCGATCCTCAGCGCGGTGTGGACGCGGCTCGTCGTCGCGCCGCCGATCAGCAGCGGCATCGTGAAGCCTTCGCGCTCCATCTCGGTCGCGACCGTCACCATCTCGTCGAGCGACGGGGTGATGAGGCCCGAAAGGCCGATCATGTCGGCGTCGGTTTCCTTGGCGACGCGCAGGATCTCCTGGAACGGCACCATCACGCCGAGGTCGACGACCTCGAAATTGTTGCACTGGAGAACGACGCCGACGATGTTCTTGCCGATGTCGTGGACGTCGCCCTTGACCGTCGCCATGACAATCCGGCCCTTGGCCTTCGCCCCTTCTTCCTTCTCCGCCTCGATGTAGGGGATGAGGTGCGCGACCGCCTTCTTCATCACGCGCGCCGACTTCACCACCTGCGGCAGGAACATCTTGCCCTCGCCGAACAGGTCGCCGACGACGTTCATCCCCGCCATCAGCGGCCCTTCGATGACCTCGATCGGGCGCGCGGCCGTCAGCCTCGCCTCCTCCGTGTCCTCGACGACGAAGGCGTCGAGACCCTTGACGAGCGCATGCGACAGCCGCTGCTCGACAGGCCACGACCGCCACTCTTCGGCTGTCTTTTCAGCAACTTGGCCGCCGCCTTTGAACTTCTCTGCGAGGTCGAGCATCCGCTCGGTCGCGTCGGTCCGGCGGTTGAGGATGACGTCCTCGCAGGCCTCGCGCAGCTCGGGGTCGATGGTATCGTAGACGTCGAGCTGGCCGGCGTTGACGATGCCCATGTCCATCCCCGCCTTGATGGCGTGGTAGAGGAACACCGAGTGCATCGCGCGGCGGACCGTCTCGTTGCCCCGGAACGAAAAGCTGAGGTTGGAGACGCCGCCCGAGATGTGGACGTGCGGGCAGCGCGCCTTGATCTCGCGGCACGCCTCAATGAAGTCGACGCCGTAATTGGCATGCTCCTCGATTCCCGTCGCGACCGCGAAGATGTTGGGATCGAAGATGATGTCCTCAGGCGGGAAGCCGTCGGCGACGAGCAGCCGGTAGGCGCGCTCGCAGATCTCGACCTTGCGCGCCGCGGTGTCGGCCTGCCCCTTCTCATCGAACGCCATGACGACGACCGCCGCGCCAAAGCGGCGGCAGGTCCGCGCCTGCGACAGGAACTGAGCTTCGCCCTCCTTCATGCTGATCGAATTGACGATCGGCTTGCCGGACACGCACTTCAGACCCGCCTCGATGACGCTCCACTTCGAGCTGTCGATCATCACCGGCACGCGCGCGATGTCGGGCTCGGCGGCGATGAGCTTCAGGAAGGTCGTCATGGCGTGCTCGGCGTCGAGCAGGCCCTCGTCCATGTTGACGTCGATAACCTGCGCGCCGTTGTCGACCTGCTGGCGCGCGACCTCGACCGCGGTGGCGTAATCGCCCGCGAGGATCAGCTTCTTGAACTGCGCCGAACCGGTGACGTTCGTGCGCTCGCCGACGTTGACGAACGTGGCGCGGCCGCCAGTCGCTCCGAGCTCTCCGATCACATTCATGTCCCGTTCCCAGTCCCCCGGTGCGCGCGGGCGACACGACCCCCGCGGGATCGCGCCGCCGCCGGCGCGCAGATCATCATGTCAGGCGGCAAGCACCATCGGATCGAGCCCGGCGAGGCGCGTCACCGGCGCCAGCGCGGCCGGCGTGCGCGGCGGCAGGCCGGCCACCGCCGCCGCCATCGCCGCGATATGCTCGGGCGTCGTGCCGCAGCAGCCGCCGACGATGTTGAGCAGCCCCTGCCGCCCCCACTCGCCGATAAATCCGCCGGTCGTCGCGGGCGCCTCGTCATACTGGCCGAGATCGTTGGGCAGGCCCGCGTTCGGATAGGCCATCAGCAGCGCATCGGCGATGCCGGAGAGCGCCTGGACGTGCGGCCGGAGCTGGGTCGCGCCGAACGAGCAGTTGAGCCCGATGGTGAGCGGATTCGCATGGCGCACGGCATACCAGAAGGCCTCAACCGAATGGCCGGAGAGGTTGCGCCCCGACATGTCGGTGATCGTCATCGAGATCATCAGCGGCAGCTCGACGCCGCGGCGCTCGCCCTCCTCGATGACCGCCATGATCGCCGCCTTGGCGTTCAGGGTGTCGAAGATCGTCTCGATGAGGATGAAGTCGACGCCGCCGTCGACGAGCGCCGCCACCTGCTCGGTGTAGGTCGCCTTGACCTCGTCGAAGCTCACTTCGCGGTAGCCCGGATCGTTGACGTTGGGCGACAGCGACAGCGTTTTGTTCGTCGGCCCGAGCGCGCCGGCGACGAAGCGCGGCTTGCCGTCGGTGGCCTCGGCCTCCGACGCCGCGATGCGGGCGATCTGCGCGGCGGCGCGGTTGATCTCGGTCACCAGCGCCTCGGTGCCATAGTCGCCCTGGCTGATCCGCGTCGCATTGAAGGTGTTGGTCGACACGATATCGGACCCGGCCTTCAGATAGGCACGCGTGATCTCGTCGACGATGTCCGGGCGCGTCAGCGCGAGGATGTCGTTGTTGCCCTTCTGGTCGCGATTGACGTGCAGCGAGCCGCGATAGTCGGCCTCGCCGAGGCCGTAGCGCTGGATCATCGTGCCGAAGGCGCCGTCGGTCAGCAGGATTCGCGACGCGGCTTCGGCGCGCAGGCGCGCGGCGGCTTCAGAGGGCTTGATCATGCGGCCTTCTCGATCGTGGCGCCCGCCGCCGGGCGCAGGCCCAGCAGATGGCAAATGGCATAGGACAGCTCGGCGCGATTGAGCGTGTAGAAGTGGAATTCGCGCACGCCGCCGGCATAGAGGCGGCGGCACATCTCGGCGGCGATGGTCGCGGCGATGAGCTGGCGCGCCCCGGCCTTGTCCTCCAGCCCCTCGAAGAGGCGACCGAGCCAGCCCGGGATCGCGGTGCCGCAGGTCGCGGCCATGCGCACCGTCTGCGCGAAGTTCGACACCGGCAGGATGCCGGGGACGATCTCCGCGTCGATGCCGGCAGCAGCGGCCGCATCGCGAAAGCGGAAGAAGACGTCGGGTTCGAAGAAGAACTGGGTGATCGCGCGGCTGGCGCCGGCGTCGAGCTTGCGCTTCAGATTGTCGAGATCGCTTTGCGGCGAGGCGGCCTCCGGATGCGTCTCGGGATAGGCGGCGACCGACAGCTCGAAGTCGTGGCGCTTCTTCAACCCCGCGACAAGATCGGCGGCGCTGGCGTAGCCGTCGGGCCGCGCTTCGAACGTCGCGCCCGCCGTTGGCGGATCGCCGCGCAGCGCGACGATATGGCGGACGCCGGCCTGCCAATAGGCGTCGGCGACCTCGTCGATGTCGGCGCGGCTGGCCTCGACGCAGGTCAGGTGCGCCGCCGCCGTCAGCGAGGTGTCGCGGGCGATGCGGGCGACGGTGTTGTGAGTGCGCTCGCGCGTGGAGCCGCCGGCGCCATAGGTCACCGACACGAAGCGCGGGGCCATCGGCTCCAGCGCCTCGATCGAGGACCACAGCGTCTGCTCCATCGCCTCGGTCTTGGGCGGGAAGAATTCGAACGAGACGGCGACGTCGCCCGCCAGATCGGCGAACATCGGCGCCTGCAGCGCGCGCGCCGCCTCCGACATCTGCGCCAGCGACAATTTCGTCATGCAGCCTCCTCGATGGCGAGCGGCGCGCGCTCGCCAAGCCAGATCGTCACGGTCAGCGGCCCGCCCGAGAGCTTCTCGACGACGCGGGCCTCCAGCCCCGCCGCCCGCATCCAGCCGGCCACCGCCTCATCCTCGAAGCCCAGGCGCGCATGCGCATGGGCGGTTCGCAGTTCCTCGCGGTCGTGCGGGGCGAAATCGGCGACGAGCAGCCGCCCCCCTGACCCCAGCGTCCGCGCCGCTTCGGCAACCGCCGCCGCCGGGTCCTGCGCGAAGTGCAGCACCTGATGCAGCACAACCGTATCGGCCGCCCCGTCGACGACAGGAAGCGCATACATGTCCGCCTGGCGGACCTGCCCGTTCTCCACACCAGCCGCCGCGATCTTGGCCCGCGCGATCCGCAGCATCTCCGGCGAGCGATCGATGCCGAGCGCGGAGGCGGCGCGGGGACTGAGTAGCTCGATCATCCGGCCGGTGCCGGTGCCGACATCGATCAGCGCGCCGAGCGACCGGCCGCCGAGCGCACGCTGGATCGCGGCCTCGACCTCGGCGTCGGCGACGTGCAGCGAGCGGATCTCGTCCCACTCCGCGGCATGCGCCTCGAAATAGCCGTTCGCCGCCGCTGCGCGCTCGTCGCGGACCGCCGCCAGCCGCGCAAGATCGGCCTCGCTCGTCGCGCCGGCAGACCATGCATCGAGCGCCGCGAGCACGGGCTCTACCCGCGACGGATCGCCGAGGCGGACGAACACCCAGGCCCCTTCCTTGTGGCGCGCGACGAGGCCCGCATCGGCGAGAATCTTCACATGGCGCGACACGCGCGGCTGGCTCTGGCGCAGCACCTGCGCCATCTCGCCGACCGCCAGCTCCATCCGCCGGACGAGCGCAAGAATGCGCAGCCGCGTCGGGTCGGCAAGGGCACGGAAGATGTCGAGCGCCTGTTCCATGCGCAAGGACTTAAAGATATCTTTATATGGCGTCAACGCCCCTGCGGCGCCGCGGCTGCGACGGCGAAACTTGCGGCGGCCCGTTCGCTATGGCAACGAGCCGCCTCCCCCTGTCGACCGGAGTTGGTTCATGTCCCAGATGGCGCGTCTCATCATCGTCGCGACGGCCGGCCTTGCGCTTGCCGGCTGCACGACGCCTCGCGCCGGTCGGGACTCGCTGGCGCCCGATCCGTGGGAAAAGACGAACCGGTCGATCTATTCCTTCAACCGCAGCATCGACAAGGCGGTGGTGACCCCGGCCACGAAGGCCTATCGGGCCGTGCTGCCGCAGGCGGCGCAGCGCGGCATCCGCAACGTCTTCAACCTCGCCAGCCAGCCGCTGTCGTTCGTCAATTCGGTTCTGCAGGGCAAGCCGAAGCAGGCGATGCGCACCGCCGGCCGCTTCGCCATCAACGCGACCATCGGCGTCGGCGGTCTTGCCGACCATGCGAGCGACATGGGCGTCGTCGACGAGCCCGAGGATTTCGGCCAGACGCTCGCCGTCTGGGGCGTGAAGTCGGGCCCCTATGTGATGCTGCCCTTCTTCGGTCCGAGCTCGGTGCGCGACACGCTCGGCTTCGGGCTTGATCAGGTCGCCGATCCGTTCGACATCCAGCTCCAGCGCGAGACGAAGGCGCTGGAGTATTATGCGATCCGGGCGGTCAGCCTGCTCGACACGCGCTCCTTCCTTCTCGACACCGCCGACTCGCTGCTGCGCGGCAGCGCCGATGAATATGCGACGGTGCGCTCGGCCTATCTCCAGCTCCGCGAGAACCAGATCTACGACGGCAACCCGCCGCAGGACGAGGACGAGGTGGTGCCGCTCGGCGCGGACGAAGCGGCGGCGACTGAGCCGTCGGCTGCGGAGCCGGCGGCTGCGACGCCTGCCGCCGAGCCTACGCCCGCTACCGATGCGCCGGCGCAGCCGCAGTAAGCGACGCTAGACCGCCATCGCCTTCGCCGCGCGCGCCTCGCCCGCGGCGTAGGTCCGCAGCGCCTTGAATACCGACATCTCGCGGTCGGGCGCCTGCCCCGCCCCCATGCGCAGCAGTTGCACGCAGAACCAGCCCTGCACGCCCCAGCCATTGGCGAGGCGAACGAGATCGAAGGGCGATGCAGGGCCGAGCCAGCCGGGCCCGAGCCGCAGGGTGCGCTCCCAGT
>JADCGM010000026.1 GCA_020249025.1 Alphaproteobacteria bacterium | reverse complement strand
GGCGGTGTTGGCGCTGCCCGCCGCCGGGGCCGATGCGCCGCCCGCCGGCTGGCCCGAACCCGAGCCCGGCGAGCCGCCGCTGCGCCCCGTCCACCTGTTCGATCCGCCGCAGCCGATCGAGGTGATGGCGGGCGTTCCCGACGGGCCGCCGCAGCGCTTCCGCTGGCGGCGCGACCTGCATGAAGTGGTGCGCGCCGAAGGGCCGGAACGCATCGCCGCCGACTGGTGGCGGCGGCCGGCGGACAGGCCCGGGCTGACCCGCGACTATTTCCGGGTGGAGGACGCCGCCGGCCGCCGCTTCTGGCTGTTCCGCCACGGCCTCTACGGCGCGGAGGCCGAAACGCCGGCCTGGTATCTCCACGGGCTGTTCGCATGAGCGGCTTCGCCGAGCTGGTCGCCGCCAGCAACTTCTCCTTCCTGCGCGGGGCCTCGCACCCGTCCGATCTCGTCGCGCGCGCGCTGGAGCTGGGGCTCGACGGGCTCGGCATCGCCGACCGCAACAGCGTCGCCGGGGTCGTGCGTGCGCATGCGGCGCTGAAGAACGCCATCGAGGCGGCGGCCGAGGCCGGGTTGCCGCCGCCCGCGTTCCGGCTCGTCACCGGCGCACGGCTGGCCTTCGCCGACGGCACGCCCGACATCGTCGCCTATCCGGCGAACCGCGCCGGCTGGGGCCGGCTCTGCCGCCTGCTCACCGCCGGCAATCTGCGCGCGCCCAAGGGCCAGTGCGAGCTGCGGATCGAGGATCTGCTGGAGCACGGCGTCTCGAACGTCGTACCGCTCCGCGGCGGGGCGACGCCCGCCAGCCCCGAGCTGCTGCTGATCGTGCTGCCGCAGCGGGAGGCGCGGCTCGGCAGCCTGCTCGGCCGGCTGTCGGCGGCCTTTCCGGGCGGGGTCTGGCTGGGGGCGGCGATGCGCTATCGCGGGGCCGACCGCCGCCGGCTGGTGCGGCTGCGGCGGATCGCGGCCGAGGCGGGCGTGCCGCTGCTCGCCACCAACGACATACTCTACCACCACCCCGAGCAGCGCCCGTTGCAGGACATCCTCAGCTGCATCCGCGAAAAGCGCACGCTGGCGACCGCGGGCACGCTGCTCGAGGCCAATGCCGAGCGGCATCTGAAAGACGCCAGCGAGATGGCGCGGCTCTACGCCGACGCGCCCGAGGCGGTCGGGGAGAGCCTGCGCCTGCTCGCTCGCATCGGCTTCTCGCTCGACGAGCTGCGCTATGAATATCCGCACGAGCCGGTGCCCGACGGCTGGACGCCCCAGGACTGGCTGGAGGAGCTCGTCCGCCGCCGCCTGCCGCTGCGCTATCCGAACGGCGCGCCGCCCAAGGTGATGAACGCGCTCGCCGAAGAGTTCGCGCTGATCCGCAAGGCCGATTACGCGCGCTATTTCCTCACCGTCCACGACGTCGTCCGCTTCGCCGAGGAGCGCGGCATCCTCAATCAGGGGCGCGGCTCGGCGGCCAATTCGGCGGTCTGCTATGTGCTCGGCATCACCGCGGTCGATCCGGCGAACTTCGACTTGCTGTTCAGCCGCTTCGTCTCCGAGGAACGCCGCGAGCCGCCCGACATCGACGTCGATTTCGAGCATGAACGGCGCGAGGAGGTGATCCAGCACATCTATGCGCGCTACGGCCGCCACCGCGCGGGACTCGTCGCCACCGTCATCTGCTATCGCCCGCGCAGCGCCATCCGCGAGGTCGGCAAGGCGCTGGGGCTGACCGAGGACGTCACCGCCCGGCTCGCCGGCACGATCTGGGGCAGCTGGGGCAAGGACGTCGGCGAAAGCCGGGTCGCGCAGGCCGGGCTCGACGGCGAGAACCCGATGGTCCAGCGCCTCGTCGACTTCGCGACGAAGCTCGTCGGCTTCCCGCGCCACCTGTCGCAGCATGTCGGCGGCTTCGTGCTGACCGAGGGCCGGCTGGACGAGACCGTGCCCATCGGCAACGCCGCCATGCCCGACCGCACCTTCATCGAATGGGACAAGGACGACATCGACGTCCTCGGGCTGATGAAGGTCGACGTGCTCGCGCTCGGGATGCTGACCTGCATCCGCAAAGGCTTCGAGCTGATGCGCGCGCACGGGCTCGGCGATCTGGAGCTGGCGACCGTTCCGGCGGAGGACCCCGTCGTTTACCGGATGCTCCAGGCGGGCGACAGCATCGGCGTCTTCCAGGTGGAGAGCCGCGCCCAGATCAACATGCTGCCGCGGCTGCGCCCCGAGCGCTTCTACGATCTCGTCATCCAGGTGGCGATCGTCCGCCCCGGCCCCATCGAGGGCGACATGGTCCACCCCTATCTGCGCCGCCGGCAGGGGCGGGAGAAGGTCAGCTTCCCCTCGCCCGCGCCGCCGCACGATCCCGACGAGCTCAAGACCGTGCTTGGCAAGACGCTCGGGGTGCCGCTGTTCCAGGAACAGGCGATGAAGCTCGCCATCGTCGCCGCCGAGTTCACGCCGTCGGAGTCGAACCAGCTGCGCCGCGCGATGGCGACCTTCAAGAACCTCGGCAACATCGACGCCTTCCGCGACAAGATGGTCGAGGGGATGGTGCGGCGCGGCTATGCGCGCGACTTCGCCGAACGCTGCTTCCGCCAGATCGAGGGCTTCGGCTCCTATGGCTTTCCCGAAAGCCACGCCGCCTCCTTCGCCAAGCTCGTCTATGTGTCCGCCTGGCTGAAATGCCACCAGCCGGCGGTGTTCGCAGCCGCCCTCCTCAATTCGCAGCCGATGGGCTTCTACGCGCCCGCGCAGATCGTCCGCGACGCGCGCGAGCACGGGGTCGAGGTGCGCGCCATCGACGTCAACGCCAGCGGCTGGGACAGCAGTCTGGAGATGACGGCGAACGGCCCGGCGCTGCGGCTGGGCCTGCGCCAGATCGAGGGCTTCCGGGAGCTATGGGCCGAGGCGCTGGTCGCGGCGCGGGCGCGCGGCGGCCCGTTCGCCGACGTCGACGATCTCGCCCGGCGCGCCCGGCTGGAGCCGCGGGCGCTGCGCCTGCTCGCCGATGCCGACGCCTTCGGCTCGGCCGGGCTCGCCCGCCGCGACGCCGCCTGGGACGTGCGCCGGACGCCCAAGGACGAGCTGCCGCTGTTCGCCGCGGCGGCCGCCTCCGAACTGGGCGCGGAGCCAGATGCGGCGCTGCCCGCCATGGCGCTCGGGGAGGAGGTCGCGGTCGACTATCAGACGACGCGGCTGTCGCTCAAAGCCCATCCGATGGCGCTGCTGCGCCCGCATCTGCCCGGCGTCGCCACCTGCGCCCAGACGTCGGCGAAGCGCCACGACGCGTTCGTGCGCACCGCCGGCCTCGTGCTCGTCCGCCAGCGCCCCGGAAACGGCAACGCCATCTTCATCACCATCGAGGACGAGACCGGGATCACCAACATCGTGCTGTGGGCGCGCCAGTTCGAGGCGATGCGGCGCGCGGTGATGGGGGCGCGGCTGATGCTCGTCGAGGGCCGCATCCAGCGCAGCCGCGAGAATGTCGTCCACCTGATGGCGACACGCATCGTCGACCGCACCGACCTGCTCGACCGCCTCACCGACTGCGGCGAGGTGCCGACGCAGATCTCGCGCGCCGACGAGTTCCTCCGCCCCCAGCACCCGCGCACCTCCGGCCACCCGCGCAACGCCCGCCTGCTGCCGAAATCCCGCGATTTTCATTGAGCGCGCGCCGCGATCGCCCGGCCCGAACAGGCCTGACATCCGGCCCGGACAACGCTAGGATACAGGCCTGTATTGTCCACACGGCCGGCAGGGCGGATGGGGTCGGAATGAGCAGCTGTCTTGACGAGGCGCGGGTGATCGTCGCGGAGGAACTGGTGTGGGACAACCATGCCTGCATGCCCCTCCGCCCCGGGGACACGGGGTTCCTGCCCCAGCTCGCCGACGCGCGGGCGGCGGGCGTCGACGTCATCTCGCTCAACGTCGGCTTCGGCCCGTCCGGGCCGGACGAGCATCTGGCGATGCTCGACAGCTTCACCGCCTGGCTGGAGGCGCGCCCCGCCGACTACGCCATCGTCCGCACGGCCGCCGACATCGCCGCGGCGCGGCAGAGCGGACGGATGGGGGTGCTGTTCGACGTCGAGGGCATGGCCCCGCTCGACGGCGGGCGGATCGACCTCGTCGACACCTTCCGCCGCCGGGGCGTCGGCTGGATGCTCGTCGCCTACAACCGCGCCAACGATTGCGGATCGGGCTGCTATGACGAGGCCGACGGCGGACTGACGAGCTATGGACGCGCGGTCATCGCCGAGATGCGGCGCGCCGGCATGATGCTGTGCCTGTCGCACACCGCGCCCGGCACCGCGATGGCGGCGATGGAGGCGGCGGAGATGCCGGTGATCTTTTCGCACTCCAACGCCGCCGCGGTCGCGCCGCACCGCCGCAACATCTCCGACGCGCTCATCGACGCCTGCGCGGCGACCGGCGGCGTCGTCGGCATCAACGGGCTGAGCGAGTTCCTCGGCGGGCCGGCTACGGCGGCGCGCCTCGCCGACCATGTCGAGCATGTCGCGGCGCGCGTCGGCGTCGACCATGTCGCGCTCGGCCTCGACTTCGTCTTCGACCGGCAGGAGCTGGACGACTATCTGGCGACGATGAAGGCGACCTTCCCCGATGCGATGTCCGCCGAGCTGACGATGCTGCACGACCGCGACATCGTCCATGTCGCAGCCGAGCTGCTGGCGCGCGGTTTCGACCGGGCGGCGGTCGCCAAGGTGCTCGGCGGCAACTGGCTGCGGGTGGCGAAGGCGGTCTGGGGCTAGGCAGCGGACGCTGGCGCGGCAGCTTCGGCGGCGGCATCCGCCTCGGCCGCGGCGGCAATGGTCGCCGGCAACGCCGACCCGCCGAAGCGCAGCAGCGCGAGCGCGACAAGGCCGGCGCCCGAGGACAGCGCCACGATCGCCGACATCAGCGCATGCGGCCCGGTGAACACATGGTCCGAGAGCGCGCCGACGGCGAGCGGCGCCACCGACATGATCGCGACCGACACCGCGCCGCCGATGGCGATGACGCGGCCGCGCAGGAATCCCGGCGCCAGCACCTGCAGCACCGCCGGCGACAGCGACAGGCAGACGGTGAGCGCAAGGTTCTTGAGGCCGAGCACGGCATAGGCGGCGTTGAGGCTGTCGACCACGAGCAGCAGCGGCGTCGTGAGCAGGATGACGAGCGTGGCGATCTGGGCGAGCACCATCGGCGTCACGTCGCCGAAGCGCGGGCGCAGCCAGCGCGCCATGAGGAAGGCGACGCCGATCCCGAGCGCGGCCGACGCCGCCGACACGCCGCCGAGCGTGACCCCGATCTCGGCGGGCGTCGCCCCGAACTGCCGCTCCAGCGCCGCCGGGAACCAGACGCTGGTGCCGTTGCTGGAGGCGAAGACGACGCCGAAGCCGAGGAACACGCCGGCGATCGAGCGCCGATTGGCGATGAAATAGGCGAGCAGGCCGGCGCTGCGCGTGGTGTCGGGCGCCGCGACGGCGCGGGCGCGGCGCACCCGGATCATCAGCGTGAAGAGGATGAGCAGCGGCGCGGCGACGGTGCTCAGCAGCATCGCGATCCGCCAGGGTTCGAGGCCGGAGAGGCCAGCCGGCAGCGCGCCAGCGTTCGACGTCGCGAAGCCGACGAGCAGGCCCGCCGCCGCCAGTCCGGCTGCGCCGCCCATGCGGCCCATCACATACATCGCGAGATTGGCCTGCACCCATTTGTCGCGCGGGAACATGTCGGGGATCAGCGAATAGATGATCGGCCCCAGCACCGCCTCGCCGATGGCGATGCCCATGGCGAAGCCGAACAGCGATTCGAAGCTTTGCGCCATGGCGAAGCCGACGGTGGCGGCGGACCAGATGGCGACGCAGGCGGCGAGCAGGTGCAGGCGGTTGACGCGGTCGGCGAGCCATCCGAGCGGCAGCACGGCCACCGCCGAGACAAGGGTGAGCGCGAGCCCGCTGAGCGCGCCCACCTGAGCGTCGGACAGCTCGAGGCTCGCCTTCAGCCCGGCGACGTTGAGATAGACGATGGCGGTGTTGATCGTCGATGCGAGCATCAGCAGCCCGAGAACCGCGAGACCGAGCCAGGCGGCGCGCGCGGAGGGGTGTGGGGCGGTCTGTCCCGGGCGGGCGTCAGGCATCGCGTCTCTCCTCAGGCCGGCGCAAGATCGAAGCGGCG
>JADCGM010000259.1 GCA_020249025.1 Alphaproteobacteria bacterium | reverse complement strand
TCTGGTCGCCGGGCTCGCCGCCCTGCTTGCCGCCATCAGTTGGGCCGCCGCCTTTCTGCCCGACGTTCGCTATGGTTCGGTGTCGATGGCGACCGGCGCGGTCTCGCCGCCGCCGGCCGCCAGCATCGGGCTCGCCCTGCCGATGGCGACCTCAGCCTTCGGGCTCCCGCTGTGGTGGGCCGACAATCGCGCCGTGATCGCCGGTCTGGGGGCCGCACTGATCGCGCTCGCGCTGTGGGGGCAGCCGGGCCGGCGGCGCGCTGCGGCGCTGGTCGTCGCGCTCGCCGGGCCGGGGCTGGCGATGGCGGCCCTGCCGGCGGACGGCCAATGCCGGGGCTGGCTGCTCACGCGCTGCGAAGGACAGGTCGAGGTCGCGTGGAACCGGGACGCGCCCGCCCATGGCGTGCTGTCCGTCGGCTACGTCTGGGTTCCGCGCGGCGACATCCTGCGGCCGTCGGCCGGCGTAATCGCCCCCAATATTGGCGGGCCGGCGGCATCGACCGCGTTCGCAGGGCTGTTCCGCGACGAGATATTCCCGCACAACCGCCTGTCACACGATCTGCTGATCTTCGATTATCGCGGCTTCGGGCGGTCAGCGCCGCTGATCTGCGAAACCGACAGCCTCACGGACATCACCCCGGCGCAGGCGAAATCCTGCGCCGACAGGCTCGGCGTGCGCGCCAACGACCTGTCGGCCGCGGCGGCGGCCGACGATCTTGCAGCGGTGATGGACGCGATGGGGATCGCGCGCGCCACCATCTACGGCTTCTCCTACGGCACCTATTTCACGCAGGCGTTCGGTTTGAAGCACCCGGCACGGGTCGAGGCGCTTGTCCTCGACAGCCCGCTGTGGCTGGCCCAGCCCGATTTCGCGATCGCCGGGCCGCGGCTGATCGGCTGGAGCATGCGTCAGCTTCAGGATCTGTGCCGGGCCGAACCGTCGTGCCGCGCGCTCGGCGATCCTGCCGCGATCTGGTCGAGACTCGTCGCCGATGTCCGCCTGCGGCGCGACCCCGCCGCCACCGTCGACGATCTCATCCGATTCTCGATGCACCCCTTCGATCCGGTGCTGTCGGGGCGCTTCTTCCCGGCCGCGGTGTCTTGGCTCGGCGGCGACCGCCAGCCGCTCCGCACGCTCGTCGCCGCCCACCGGGAGGAGATGGCGGAGCTGGCCGACGACAGCGGCGACCCGAATGCCGGCGTCACCCGCATGAATGCGCTTTTGGTCAGCAGCGCGGCGATGCCCTATGCCTGCAACGACTACGCCATGCCGTTCGACCGCCGCGCCCCGCAGGCCGAGCGCAGCCGCCAGTTCGCCGCCGCCTCGATGGCGCTGGACGACAGCGACTTCGCGCCCTTCACCAAGGCGGAGGTCACCAGCCTGCTGCGCCGCATGAGCGACGGTACGGTCGGGCTCGTCACTTACGGCGGCTGCCAATATTGGCCTGCGCCCGTCCGCGACGCGCGCGCCGATCTGCTCGCGCGGACGCCAGCGAACATCCCCGTGCTCGTCCTCAGCGGCGCGCTCGACGAAACCACAACGCCGGAAATGGCCGAGCAGGTGGCGCGCGCCTGGCCCAACGCGACTCTCGTCCGCTTGCCCTATCTCGACCATTGGGTAGCCTATCAGTCGGCCTGCGTCCGCCGCATGATCGCCGGCTTCATCGACAGCCGCCGCCCGCCGACGACGGGCTGCCGCGGCCCGAAGCTCAACATGCGCCCGGTCTGACCGCGGGCGGGCTGGCTTCATCGCGGCTGGAGGATGGCGCACCCGACAGGATTCGAACCTGTGACCTCTGCCTTCGGAGGGCAGCGCTCTATCCAGCTGAGCTACGGGTGCGTACGACGGGCGGGTTAGCAGAGGCGACGCCCCTGCGCCAGTGGGTTGGGCCGCTAGCGGCCCGTCGCCGGGGCGGGCGTGAAGCCGCCGAGTCCACAGCTGGCGCCGAGGCGCGGACCGCCGCCCTGCTGGACCACGGTGACTGTGTCGGTCGCGCACAGTCGGGTCAGCGACGTGGCGTAGGTGAACGCGCGCTCCGCGCCGAGGCCGGGGCAGGCGTTGGGCAGGCTGTTGCGCAGCACCGCGCCGTCGCGGAGCACGAAATCGATGGTGCGGTCGTCGCGAACCCGCGCCTCGGCGATGCGGGCGAGGTCGACGCAGGCAGTGACGGGCGGGGCCGCCGGGGCCTGCGCGACGGGCGCGGGCGGCGGGGCCTGGCGCGGCGCAGGCGCGCCGCAGGCGGCGATGATCAGCGGAAGCGAGAGGATGGCGGCGCGGGACAGGCGCTCGCTGGCGCGGCGCGCGGTACCGGTGAAACGCATCGACAGGGAAGCCTCCTGATCCCGAACCCAAGCCTGCGGAACTTTGCAGAGAGGGAGTACGCAACGCAACAAGGGGACAGGGGGTATCGGCGGTTTAGGCCGATCCGCCTGAACCCTCGCTTAATCGCCGGATACGCCCCGAATCACGGTCTTCGGGGTGAAGCGGCAGTATTCGGAAACGGTGCAGCGCCAGCATTCGGGCGTGCGCGCCTTGCAGACATAGCGGCCGTGCAGGATCAGCCAGTGGTGCGCATGGCGGCGATAGGGCTGCGGGATCGCCTTCATCAGCCCCTTCTCGACCGCGAGTGGGGTCTTGCCGCGCGCCAGCCCGGTGCGGTTGCCGACCCGGAAGATATGGGTGTCGACCGCGCAGGTCTCCTCGCCGAAGGCGATGTTGAGGACGACGTTCGCGGTCTTGCGCCCGACGCCCGGCAGCGCCTCGAGGGCGTCGCGGTCGGCCGGTACTTCGCCGCCGTGCTTTTCGATCAGCGCCTTGCTCAGCGCGATGACGTTTTCGGCCTTGGTGTTGAACAGGCCGATGGTGCGGATGTGCGCCTTCAGCCCCTCGACCCCGAGCGCCACCATCGCCGCCGGGTCCTGCACCTCCTGGAAGAGCCGGCGCGTGGCGCGGTTCACCCCCGCGTCGGTCGCCTGCGCCGACAGCACCACGGCGACGAGCAGCGTGTAGGTGTTGACATAGTCGAGCTCGGTCTCGGGCTCGGGATTGGCGGCGGCGAGGCGGGCGAAGAACGGTTCAATGTCCGCCTTCGCCATCGCCCGGGAACCCGCTTTGCGGATACTGGATTGAGGCATGCGGTCCTTCTAGAATGAGCGCGATGTCCGTCGCACCCTATTTCGATCTGACGCTCACTCCCAACCGCTCGCTGCCGCCGCATATGGCGCGCTGGCTGGTGGTGGGCGTGGCGGCGCTGATGACGCTCGGGGCGCTGCGCTTCCTGCTGATCGGCGCCTGGCCGGTGATGCTGTTCATCGTGCTGGATGTGGCGCTGCTCGCCTGGGCGTTCCGCGCCTCCTACCGCTCGGGCCGCGGCTATGAGCGGGTGCGCATGGATGACGAGGCCATCGAGATCCTTCAGTGCGCCGCCAACGGCCGCCACCGCCGCATGCGGCTGGAGCCGTTCTGGACCCGCGCTGAGCTGCAGGAGCTCCCGACTGGCGAGAACCGGCTGTGGCTGCGCGCTGGGCGGCGGCAGGTGCGCGTCGGCAGCTTTCTCAGCCCGGGCGAGCGCTCCGAAATCCACGGCGTGATCGCCGACGGACTGGCCCGCTACCGCGACCGGCGGCGCTAGCGGGGGCTTGCTCCCCGCCGCCGGGCGGCTAAACGCGGGCCATGCGCGGTGTTTCGCTTTCGTTCGCAGGTCAGGAGCTAGTGCCCACGCCCGACGGGGCGCTGCTGTGGCCGGCCCGGCGCGCGCTGCTCGTCGCCGACCTGCACTTCGAAAAGGCGAGCTGGTACGCCGCGCGCGGCCAGTTCCTGCCGCCCTATGACAGCGAGGCGACGCTCGCCGCGTTGACCGCGCTCGCCGAACGGACGGGCGCGCGAGAACTCTGGTGCCTGGGCGACAGCTTCCACGACAGCGCCGGGGCGCAGCGCCTGCCCGGCACGGCGCGCGCCATGCTCACCGAGCTCCAGCGCCGCCTCGACTGGACCTGGGTCGTCGGCAATCACGACGCCGCACTGGGCACGGGCATCGGCGGGCGCATCGTCGCCGAGGCCGAGGTCGATGGGCTGCTGCTTCGCCACGAGGCGCTGCCCGGCGAGACGCGGCCCGAACTGTCCGGCCATTTCCACCCGAAGCTCCGCGTCCGCATCCGCGGCCGCTCGATCGCGCGGCGCTGTTTCATCCAGACGCCGACGAAGCTCATCTTGCCCGCCTTCGGCGCGCTGACCGGCGGGCTCGACGCCGCCGACCCGGCGATCCGCGCCGCCGTCGGCCGGCCGGCGAGCGCGCTCGTCGCCACCGACGACCGCCTGCTGCGCTTCCCGCTCGCCGCCTGACGGGAGCGCCGCCGCCCGCCATGCGTTCCAGCCCCACATCCGCCGGGAGACATGTCATGCCGCCTGCCCAACTGCCGGTCGAGGGCGCGTGCCGCTGCGGCGACGTCCGCTTCGCCGTCCGCGCAGCGCCGCTCCTTGAAATGGCCTGCCACTGCCGGGGCTGCCAGCGCATGAGCGCGAGCGCCTTCTCGACGACCATCGTCGTTCCCGCCGACGCCTTCCAAATCCTGCGGGGCGAAACCGTGATCGGCGGGGCGGGCAGCGCCGACCTCGAACATCACCATTGCGATCGCTGCAAGAGCTGGGTGTTCACGCGGCCGCGTCCGGAGATGGGCTTCGTCAACGTCCGCGCGACGCTTCTCGACGATCCGTCGTGGTTCCGCCCGTGGCTCGAAACCCAGACCGCCGAGAAGCTGCCCTGGGCCGAGACGGGGGCGGTCCGCTCCTTCGAGCGATTCCCCGATCTCGCCGACTATGGCGCCCTGATC
>JADCGM010000258.1 GCA_020249025.1 Alphaproteobacteria bacterium | reverse complement strand
GGTGCTGCCCGCCGGCCGCCAGCACAATCTGACCACCGAGCTTATCGCCTCGGATCGCATGGGCGAGCTGATCGAGGACATCGCCAAACGCTATCCCGACCGCATCGTCGTGTTTGACAGCCCGCCGGTGCTCGCCTCGTCGGCGGCGCCCGTGCTCGCAATGCACGTCGGGCAGACCGTCTATGTCGTCGAGGCGGAGAACACGACCGAGGCCGAGGTCCGCGAGGGCATGGACCTGCTGTCGGCCTGCGAACACCGGTATCTGTTGCTCAACAAGTCCCGATTCGTGCCCAGCGGCCGGCGCTATGGGAGCTACTACGGCTACGGTGTCTGAGGCCGGGTGGTGACCCCGCGTCCCCTCCCGCTGCTTGTCGCCGCCGCGAGCGTCGCCGCCGCCCCGCTCGCCGCCCGCAAGGTGGAGGTCGATCCGCGCGTCAATGTCCGCCAGGTGCTCGATCTCGGGCTGAGCGGCGACGACACTACCACCTACACCGAGGTCTCGGCCGGGCTCGGGGTGCGCATCCAGACCCGGCGGGTCAACGGCACCATCGACTACAGCTACGGTCGCCGCTTCACGCAGAAGGGCGACCTCACCAACGACGACCGCCACAATCTGACCGCGCGCACCGAATTCCGCGTGACCGACCGCAGCATCGCCGTCGACGCCGGCGGCTTCGCGTCGCTCGTCAACCGGGACCTCGGCCGCGGGGCGTCGTTCACGCCCGACGCCGACGACAACAATCTCCAGCAGATCTATTCGGCCTATGTCCGCCCGCGCATCCGGCTCGACATCTCCGACATCGCCGACCTCGAGGCGAGCTACCGGCTCGGGGCCTTTTTCGTCGAGAACCGGCGGGCGACCTTCTCGTCGACGACGCCCAACGACAGCATTCCCGGCACGCCGAGTTCGGATTCGACCAACCAGCAGGCGGTGATCAACATCGGTAACCGCGAGCGCTCGCGGCGGCTGCGCTGGGACCTGACCGGTGAGGTCGACATCGAGAACATCGACCTGCTCGCGCAGCGCTACCGCAGCTACAACGGCCGCTTCGAGGCGGAATACCGGCTCGCGCGCAAGGTCGGCCTGCTCGCCAGCGTCGGCTATGAGGACATCCGCAACACCCAGCTCGCCTTCCAGACCGACATCCTCGGCCGGCCGATCGTCGGGCCCGACGGCAGCTTCGTCGTGGATACGGCGCGCGGCCGCAACATCCTCTTCGACGAGAGCGGCGTCACCTATCAGGGCGGGCTGATCTGGACGCCGTCGCGGCGCACCAAGGTCGATCTGCGCGCGGGGCAGCGCTACGGCGACCTCAACCTCTCGGCGCAGGCGAGCTGGCGGCCGTCGAAGCGCATCGGCATCGACCTCAGCTATGGCGACAACATCCAGAGCTTCGGCCGCCTGCTGACGCAGGAGGTCGGCGGCATCCCGACGAGCTTCCTCATCCCCTCCAGCGGTTTCCTCGCCTCGAACGGCTGCATCCTCGGCACCGATCCGACGACGGGCACCTGCATCGGCAATGCCGTCCAGTCGGTGACCAACGCCCAGTTCCGCAACCGCCAGGCCCAGCTCGTCATCTCTGGCGCGAAGGGCCGCACCCGCTATGCCGCGACCGCGCAGGTCAGCCAGCGCCGCTACCTCAACAGCGCCGCGCTGCAGACGCCCGGCCTGCCGGCGCCCGACCCCGCTTTCCTCCAGCGCCGCGACCGCTCCATCGCGCTCAACCTGTCGCTCGATCAGGAGCTGCGCGGTGGCCATTCGCTCGGCGTCAACGCCTTCGCCAACCGCTACAGCTATGCGCTGTCGCAGGCGCGGCGCGATACCTATGTCGGTGCGTCCGCCAACTGGCGCTACCGGCTTGGGCGCGATGTCGACGTCGGCGCAACCGGGACGGTCTCGCGCCGCTTCTCAGGCGCCGGCGGCGCGCAGAACAATGCGATTGTCGCCATCAGCGCCGCGCTGCGTTACTAAAGGGGCGCCATGTATACCGACTTCTACCGCCTCAGCGCCCGGCCCTTCCAGCTGACGCCCGACCCGGCGTTCTACTTCAGCTCGGCCACGCACCAGAAGGCGATGGCCTACCTCACCTACGGTCTCGCCCAGGGCGAGGGCTTCATCGTCATCACCGGCGAGGTCGGCGCGGGCAAGACGACGCTCGTCGGCCATCTGATGGAGACGATCGACAAGTCGAAGCTCATCGCCGCGCGCATCGTCACCACCCAGCTCGACGCCGACAACATGCTGCGCATGGTCGCCTCGGCGTTCGGCGTGCCGATCGAGGCGGCGGACAAGTCGACGCTCATCACCCGGCTGGAATCGCATCTGCGCACCCACCACCGCGAGGGGCGGCGCGCGCTGCTCGTCGTCGACGAGGCGCAGAACCTGCCGGTCTCGGCGCTCGAGGAACTGCGCATGCTGTCCAACTTCCAGGAGGGGACGACGGCGCTGCTGCAGACCTTCCTGCTCGGCCAGCCGGAGTTCCGCTTCAAGATCGCCTCGCCCGAGCTCGAACAGCTCCGCCAGCGCGTCATCGCTACCCACCATCTGGAGGCGATGACCCGCGAGGAGATTCCGGCCTATGTCGAGCATCGCCTCCGCCTCGTCGGCTGGCGCGAGGATCCGGTTTTCACCCCGGCGGCCTATGACGCAATCTTCGCCTATTCGGACGGCGTGCCGCGGCGGCTGAACAATCTCTGCTCGCGCGTGCTGCTGTTCGGCGCGCTCGAAGAGCGGCACGAGATCGACGTCGACATCGTCGCCGAGGTCGTCGAGGACCTGCAGCGCGACCTCGCGCCGGGCGCGGCCCCGCCGCCCTCGCCGTCGACGGTCGGCAGTGCGCCCGCCGCCCCGGCGGTGCTGTCGGGCATCGACGGCGACCGGCTGCGCGCGCTTGAGGTCCGCATCGCCAAGCAGGAGCGGGCGATCCGGTCGATCCTCGATCTGCTCGACGACTGGGCGCAGACCGCCGAGGCTGCCGAGTGACGCATCGCGTCAACGCGATGTCGGTCGACATCGAGGAGCACTTCCAGGTCGGCGCCTTCGAAGGAACCATCGCCCGCGCCGACTGGGGCGGCCACGCCAGCCGCGTCGAGCGCAACACCGAGGCTGTAATGGCGCTGTTCGCCGAGGCGAACGTCAAGGCGACGTTCTTCACGCTCGGCTGGGTCGCCGAGCGCTGCCCGGCGCTCATCC
>JADCGM010000257.1 GCA_020249025.1 Alphaproteobacteria bacterium | reverse complement strand
TCCAGATCGATGTGGGCTTCGGCCGTACTCGACATATCCATGCGCCGCTCATTGGAGGCGCATGCCTATGAGCAATGTTTTTCGGCAAAAGTCAGAGAAATAATCTACGTTTTGTGGAGAAGATTCTGCTGTTAATTAATATTAATTCGATAATGATTTCAGTTTGATTGAGACATCGAGGGAATCTACGCCTCATATGGCCCGGGTATGGATTTTTTAGGTGAACGCCTCGGACCGCTGTGCCGTTTTTCTGGACGATATGCTCACACTCTGGACCGCGGGACAGTTTGCCAGTCGGCCGGCCGCATGCTGTGACGGAGGCTGGCACGAGCGGAGGGACAAGGATGAAGCGCGCGGTGGAGCGGATCGGGTCGGCGCTGCTGGCGGGGCCTCTGCTCCTGCTGCTCACGGCCGCCGCGCCGGCGGAGGATGCGGCCCAGGTGCGCGAGCGGCGGCTGGCCTATGGCGCGGCGATTTCGGCGCGGCAGGCCGAGGCGATGCGCGGCTTTCTCGCCGCCGACATGGTCCAGCTCAGCTCCAACGGTCAGATGCAGGCTGGGCGCGACACGGTCGTCGCGAGCTATGCCGCGGCGGAGTTCGTTGATCCGTCGTTCATCGCTTATGAGCGGATTCCTGACACCGTCGACATCAGCGCCAACGGCCGCTTCGCCGTCGAGCGCGGGCACTGGCGCGGACGCTTCCGCCAGCCGGACGGGTCGATCACCGGCAACAGCGGTCTCTATCAGGCGGGCTGGATCAAGCGCGACGGCGTCTGGCTGATCCGCACCGAAAGCTATGTCCGCCTGACCTGCGCCAGCGAAAGCGACTGCCCTCGCTAGGGGGTGTTCGGACGCGGGGCGGGTCGCCCAATCGTCACCCCACCCTTACCCGCCCCATCAAGGGGCGGGGGACGCAATCGGCTGGGCGAGTTCGAACGCCTCGGAACCTGGCATAAGCGTCGAAGCCCCCCGCCCCTTGATGGGGCGGGTAAGGGTGGGGTGAGGCCGGGGAAGGCCGCAACGCCTCCGCCCCCCGCCACTGCCCGCTTGACTCCCCCCGTATCGGGGGCAGATTGGAACATATGAGGAACAGATGGGCCGAATCGACGGTTGGAGCCGGCATGGTCGCGCGGGGTCTCGGCAGATTCGGGCGCGTCGCGGACGCGCCGCGCGCGGCGCTGGGGCATGGCGGGATCGACGCCGCGCTCGGCGGCGGGCTGCTGCTCGGGCACGTGCACGAGGCGGTGGCGGCGCATGCCGGGGACGCGGGTAGTGCGGCGGGCTTCGCGGCGATGCTGGCGCGGCGGCTGGCCGCCGAGCGGAAGGGCATGCTGCTGTGGCTGCGCGAGGACGGCGCACACCGCGCGGGCGCGCTCTATGCGCCGGGGCTGGCGGCGATCGGGCTCGATCCGGCGCGGCTCGTGGTCGGCGTGCTGGCGGATGCGGGCGCGGTGCTGCGCGCCGCGGTCGACGTGCTGCGCTGCCCGGGCGTGGCGGCGGCGGTCGTCGAGCTGTGGGGGCGCGCGCCCGCGCTCGATCTCACCGCGTCACGGCGGCTGACGCTCGCGGCGGAAGCGAGCGGGGTGACGGCGCTGGTGCTGCGCATCGCAGCCATGCCCGCGCCGAGCGCGGCGCAGACGCGCTGGACGGTGCGCGCCGGGCCGTCGGCGGCGCTGGAGGCCGGCGCGCCGGGACTGCCCCGGCTCGACCTGACGCTCGCCCGCCAGCGCGGCGGGCCGTCGGGCCTGCGCTGGGATGTGGAGTGGGACCGTGACGCAGCAGCCTTCCGGGCGCCGTCGCCATCTGGCGATCTGGCTGCCCTTTCTGCCGGCGGACCGCTGGCGGCTGGCGATGCGGCGGCCGGATGGGGGGCGGGCGGACGGCGCGCCGTCTGACCCGCCCCTCGTCTTTGCCGCCAAACAGGCCAATGCGCTCCGCCTCGCCGCCGTCGACGAGGCGGCGCTGGCGCTTGGGCTGACGCCGGGCCTCGCGCTCGCCGATGCGCGCGCCCGCGTCCCCGATCTCGAGGTCGTCGAGCACGATCCGGACGCCGACCGCCGCGCGCTCGAGGCCATCGCCGACCGCTGCGACCGCTTCTCGCCGACCGTCGCGCTCGATCCGCCTGACGGGATCACGCTCGACATCGCCGGTTGCGCGCATCTGTTCGGCGGGGAGGCGGGGCTGATCGCGGCCGCGAGCGCGGCGCTGGCGGCGGCGGGCTGGCGCGCGCAGCTGTCGGCGGCGCACGGACCCGAGGCGGCGCAGGCGCTGGCCCGCTTCGCGCCCGCAGGCGCGACCGAGGCGGCGCGGCTGCGGGCGCTGCCGGTGGCGGCGCTGCGGCTCGGCCCCGACATCGAGACCGCGCTGCGCCGCGCCGGGCTCAGGACCGTCGGCGATCTCAGCGAGCGCCCGTCGCTGCCGCTCGCCGCGCGCTTCGGGGAGGCGGCGGTGGCGGCGCTCGACCGGCTGACGGGCGCGCGCGACAGCCGGCTCGTCGCCCGCCGCACGCCCGCCCCGCTGGTGCTCGACCGCCGCTTCGCCGAACCGGTGGCGACGACGCCCGCCATGCTGGCAGCGGCCGAGGCGCTCGTCAGGGAGGCCGGCCGCCTGCTTGCCGCGCGCCACCAGGGCGGCCGCCGCTTCGCGCTGCGCCTCTATCGCAGCGACGGGGCGCGTCGCGATCTCGCGGTCGAGACCGGGCGGGCGGAGCGCGATCCGGCGGTGGTGATGCGGCTGTTTTCGGAGCGCATCGACAGCCTTGCCGACCCCATCGATCCCGGTTTCGGCTTCGATCAGCTGCGCCTCGCGGTGCCCGTCGTCGAGCCGCTCGATCCCGGCCAGCTCCGGCTCGACGGCGGCGCGGTCGCCGAT
>JADCGM010000256.1 GCA_020249025.1 Alphaproteobacteria bacterium | reverse complement strand
GTGAGGATCTGCGCGATCGCGTCCTTCGCCGCCGGGCCCTGTTCGAGTTCGTAGGCGCGGCCGAGTGCGCGGATATAGTCCATCGGGTGGTAATAGGAGATGAACTGGAGCGCGTCGGCGACCGACTCGATAACATCGTCCTGCTTGATGACCGTCATGTGACCCCCCCGATTTCGGCGTGCGCCGCGCCTTCTAAAGCGCATGTCCGGGGCGGTAAACCGAGTCGGAAATTGACGCGCCATGACGCGAATCGCGGCTAAGTGCTTCGACCGCCTGACAAGCCCCGAAATGAAAAAAATGCTGCTTGCGAAGGCTCGTGTTTCACCACACGATGTGCCCATTGGACCGGGGGGTCACCACTAGCCCTTGTGTTTGCAGGGGAACCGCTGAGGGGTTCCAGCTTTGGTGACCTGCCTCGTCCACAGGGATGGGGTCCTGTGGATTAGGAGGATATCGGGGACGACCGCTGCCGGTCGTCAACGAGGGCGCGACGGATGCGTTCTGGCCTCCTAAACCTCGGGGTGTTGAGGGGAGTACGAGTGATGGAATTTGCGGGCAGCGAGACCGTGCCGGTCGAGACCCTGTCGGGAACGTCGGGTTCGACCAAGCGCATCGACAAGCCGTTCGACCTCGTGCTGGACGACAGCCGCGATGCGCTGCTGACCGAGTTCGGCAAGGACACGCTGAACGACCGCTATCTGCTGCCGGGCGAGACCTATCAGCAGATGTTCGCGCGCGTCGCCTCGGCCTATGCCGACGACGAGGCGCACGCCCAGCGGGTTTATGATTATATTTCAAAGCTGTGGTTCATGCCGGCGACGCCGGTGCTGTCGAACGGCGGCACGGGGCGGGGGCTGCCGATCAGCTGCTACCTGAACTCGGTTGAGGACAGCCTCGACGCGATCGTCGGCACCTGGAACGAGAATGTCTGGCTCGCCTCGCGCGGCGGCGGCATCGGCACCTATTGGGGCCGCGTCCGCGGCATCGGCGAGCCGGTCGGCCTCAACGGCAAGACCAGCGGCATCATCCCCTTCGTCCGCGTCATGGACAGCCTGACGCTGGCGATCAGCCAGGGCTCGCTGCGCCGCGGCTCGGCCGCCGTCTACCTCGACATCAGCCACCCGGAGATCGAGGAGTTCCTCGAGATCCGCAAGCCCTCGGGCGACTTCAACCGCAAGGCGCTCAACCTCCACCACGGCGTCCTGATCTCGGACGCCTTCATGGAGGCGGTGCGGGGCGGCACCTCGTTCGATCTCGTCAGCCCGAAGACCGGCGAGAAGCGCGGCGAGGTCGATGCCCGCGCGCTGTTCCAGAAGCTCGTCGAGACCCGGCTGGCGACCGGCGAGCCCTACATCATCTTCAACGACACCGTGAACCGGTCGATGCCCAAGCATCACCGCGACCTGGGCCTCAAGGTCTCGACCTCGAACCTCTGCTCGGAAATCACGCTGCCGACCGGGCCCGACCATCTCGGCGTCCACCGCACCGCGGTGTGCTGCCTGTCGTCGCTCAACCTCGAAACCTGGGACGAGTGGAACGGCGACCGCCAGTTCATCGAGGACGTGATGCGCTTCCTCGACAACGTCCTGACCGATTACATCGAGAAGGCCCCGGACGAGATGGCGCGCGCCAAATATTCGGCGGAGCGCGAGCGCTCGGTCGGCCTCGGCGTCATGGGCTTCCACAGCTTCCTGCAGGCGCGCGGCGTGCCGTTCGAAAGCGCGATGGCGAAGTCGTGGAACATGCGCATCTTCCGCCACATCCGCGCCAAGGTCGACGAGGCGTCGATGGCGCTCGCCGCCGAGCGCGGGCCGTGCCCGGACGCCGCCGACATGGGCGTGATGGAGCGGTTCAGCTGCAAGATGGCGATCGCGCCGACCGCGTCGATCTCGATCATCTGCGGCGGGACGTCCGCCTGCATCGAGCCGATCCCGGCCAACATCTACACGCACAAGACGCTGAGCGGCTCGTTCGTCGTCAAGAACCCGTATCTGGAAAAGCTTCTCATCGAGAAGGCGAAGAATTCGGATGCGGTGTGGAACTCGATCCTCGAACAGGGCGGATCGGTCCAGCATCTGGACTTCCTGACCCCGGACGAGAAGGCGACCTATCGCACGGCGTTCGAGATCGACCAGCGCTGGCTGCTGGAGCTCGCCGGCGACCGCACGCCCTATATCGACCAGGCGCAGTCGCTCAATCTCTACATCCCGGCGGATGTCGAGAAGTGGGACCTGCTGATGCTGCACTTCCGCGCCTGGGAGCTCGGGATCAAGTCGCTCTACTATCTGCGCTCGAAATCGGTGCAGCGCGCCGGCTTCGCGGGCGGCGTCGAGGCCGACAACACCCCCGAGGTGAAGGTCGTCGAACTCGACGACAACAAATATGACGAGTGCCTGGCCTGCCAGTGATGGGCCGCGCCGCGTTGTCGCCATTCTGAATTTTTGTTGCGCCAGACCAATTTAGCGTCGGAGTCTGACCATGCCTCTTCTCGAAGCCTCCAAGTCCTACAAGCCCTTCGAATATCCGTGGGCGTTCGAATTCTGGAAGCGGCAGCAGCAGATCCACTGGATGCCGGAAGAGGTGCCGCTCGGCGAGGACTGCCGCGACTGGGCGCAGAAGCTGTCGGGGCATGAGCGCAACCTGCTGACGCAGATCTTCCGCTTCTTCACCCAGGCCGACGTCGAGGTGCAGGACTGCTACCACGACAAGTACGGCCGGGTGTTCAAGCCGACCGAGATCAAGATGATGCTCGCCGCCTTCTCCAACATGGAGACGGTGCACATCGCGGCCTATTCGCACCTGCTCGACACCATCGGCATGCCCGAGAGCGAGTATTCGGCCTTCCTCCAGTACAAGGAGATGAAGGACAAGCACGACTATCTCTCGACCTTCGGCGTCGACACCGATGCGGACATCGCGCGCACGCTCGCGATGTTCGGCGGCTTCACCGAGGGGCTGCAGCTGTTCGCGAGCTTCGCAATGCTGATGAACTTCCCGCGCTTCAACAAGATGAAGGGCATGGGGCAGATCGTCAGCTGGTCGGTGCGCGACGAGAGCCTGCACTGCGACGGCATCATCAAGCTGTTCCACGCCTTCACCAAGGAGCGCGGCTGCCTGACCAAGGCGGTGAAGGACGACATCGTCGATTGCTGCCAGCGCGTCGTGCGGCTGGAGGACGCCTTCATCGATCTGGCGTTCGAGATGGGGCCGGTCTCGGGCATGACGCCCAAGGAGATCAAGAAGTACATCCGCTTCATCGCCGACTGGCGCCTGCAGCAGCTCGGCCTGCCCGCGATCTACCTGATCGACGAGCACCCGCTGCCCTGGCTGCAGCCGCTCCTGAACGGCGTCGAGCACGCCAACTTCTTCGAGACCCGCGCGACCGAATATTCGAAGGCGGCGACGCGCGGCAACTGGAACGAGGTCTGGGACGCGTTCGACCGGCGCAAGGCGGCGAAGGTGGCATCCGCGGCGAACGAGGGCGAGGACGAGGGCGGCCTGCTCGCAGGCGGGATGGTCGCGGCGGAGTAGGGTCACACAGGGTGCTGAAGTCGCTGCAGCTTAAGAACTTTCGCGGCTTCAAAGACCATCGAGTCGACTTTCAGAAGCTGACTCTGCTTGTTGGCAGCAACAATGCGGGCAAAACAACTATAATCGAGGCGCTTCGCATTGTCTCGATCGCCCAGTCCAAGGCGAAAAAGCCCGTTTTCGTGCCAGCCCCAGAATGGCTGGTTGAACATTCGCCTGGAGCAGGATTCCGGCTGAAGCTCGATGCAATCGGATTCGAACATAGATATGCTCATTTTGTAGCGCAGGATGATGAGCCCGCGCAGATAATCGCCAAGCTTAGTAACAATAATATCATAGTCGTTTCCATCGGGCCCGATGAGGGCGATGTATTCTGCCAGCTAAAGCTTGCTGGATCGAAATCTGTCGTGCTGCGTTCCGATCCAGCGCTCGGTCGATTTC
>JADCGM010000255.1 GCA_020249025.1 Alphaproteobacteria bacterium | reverse complement strand
GGAGGCCGGGCTTGACCATGACGCTGTCAGCGCCCTCGGCGATGTCGAGCGCGACCTCGCGCAGCGCTTCCTCGCTGTTGGCCGGGTCCATCTGATAGGTCTTCTTGTCGCCCTTCAGATAGCCCGACGAGCCGACCGCGTCGCGGAACGGGCCGTAGAAGGCCGAGGCGTATTTGGCGGCATAGGCCATGATCTGGACGTCGGTGAAGCCGTCGCCCTCGAGCGCGGCGCGGATCGCCGCCACCCGGCCGTCCATCATGTCCGACGGCGCGATGATGTCGGCCCCGGCGCGCGCCTGATTGAGCGACTGGCCGACCAGCACCTCGACCGTCTCGTCGTTGAGGATGCGCCCGTCCTCGGTGAGCAGCCCGTCGTGGCCGTGGCTGGTGTAGGGATCGAGCGCGACGTCGGTCAGTACGCCGATCTCGGGGCAGGCGTCCTTGATGGCGCGGATCGCCCGGCACATCAGATTGTCGGGATTGAGCGCCTCGCGCCCATCGTCGTTGCGGCGCTCCGGCTCGGTGTTGGGAAAGAGCGCGACGCAGGGGATACCGAGGCTCCACGCCTCCTTGGCTGCCGCGCCCAGCAGATCGGCGGACAGCCGCTCGACACCCGGCATCGTCTTGATCGGCTCGCGCTGGCCGGAGCCCTGCGTCACGAACATCGGCCAGATGAGGTCGGCCGGGGTCGGGATCGTCTCCGCATGCAGCATGCGGGTCCAGGCGGCGGCACGCGTGCGGCGAAGGCGCAGCGCGGGGTAGCGGGCGTTGGTCATTCCATATGGTTAGCAGCCCATGTCCAACTGGCCAAACAGGATTGGCGGACGGGCTGCCGCGGACTATGTAGTGAAAATAGGTAGAGGAGAGCGAGCGTGCGCACCGCCGTTACCGCCAGCGAAGCCAACCGCAACTTCTCGCGCATCCTGCGCGAGGTGGAGCGCGGGGCGACCGTGACCGTCACGTCGCACGGCCGCGAGGTCGCGCGCATCGTCCCCGTCGAGCCCGACCGCGAACGGCTGCTGGAGGCGCGCCAGCGGCTGCTCGACCGGCTGTCGCGGCAGGAGCCCAAGGTGATCGGGCCGTGGACGCGCGACGAGCTCTACGATGACTGATGGGCTGCGGTTCGCAGTCGACACCAATGTCCTTGTCTATGCGGAACGGCTCGAACGCGATCCGGACGATGCGGCAAAGATCGAACTGACTGGCCGACTGATCTCACGTCTTGACCCGGCTGCGCTTGTCGTTCCTGCGCAAGTGCTCGGCGAACTTTACAACGTCCTGACCCGGCGCGGTTCGGTCCGCCCCGCCGACGCGCGGCAGGCGGTCGAGGAATGGTCTGACATCGCGCACGTCGTCGCCACGAACGGCGAGCTGATCGCCTCCGCAGCCGACCTCGCCGCGCGCCATCGCCTCGCCATTTGGGACGCCGTCGTGCTTGCCGCCGCGGCCGAGGCGCGGTGCGATCTGCTGCTGTCGGAGGACATGCAGGCGGGATTCGTCTGGCGCGGGGTGGAGGTGGTCAACCCGTTCCTCCCCGATCCGCATCCCGTGCTCGCCGGATTGCTCGCCGCATGACCGGACCTATCATCGTCTTCGATTCGGGCGTCGGCGGCCTCTCCGTCCTCGGCCCGATCCGCCGGGCGCTGCCGGATGCGCCGGTGATCTACGTCGCCGACAACGGCGGCTTTCCCTATGGCACCAAGACCGAAATGGAGGTCGCGACCCGGGTCTGCGCGCTGCTCGGCCGCCTCACCGAGCGTTTCGCGCCGGCGATTGTCGTCATCGCCTGCAACACCGCCTCGACGATCGCTCTGGCGCATGTCCGGGCGGTGCTGGAGGTGCCGGTCGTCGGGACAGTCCCTGCGATCAAGCCCGCTGCCGCCGTCACCCGCAGCAAGGTCATCGGCGTCCTCGGCACGGTGGCGACCGTGCGCCAGCCCTATGTCGACCGGCTGTCGGCCGAATTCGCAGGCGACTGCCTTGTGCTGCGCTACGGCTCGGCCGAGCTTGTCCAGCTCGCCGAGGACGAGCTGCGCGGCCGGCCCGCGGCCGACCGCGCCTATCGCGCGGTTCTCGACGGGCTGTTGACGCAGGAGGGTGGGGACCGGCTCGACACCGTCGTTCTCGCCTGCACCCATTTCCCGCTCGTCGCCGACCGCCTTGCCGCCGCGGCGCCGCGTCCGCTGACCTTCGTCGAGGGCGGGGAGGGGATTGCGCGGCGGACGGCGCATTTGCTCGCCGAGGCGGAGTGGCCCGCGCCGCCGCCGCCCGGCATCGCGCTGTTCACCGCGCCTGACGAAGGCGTCGGGTTGCTCCGGCCGGCGCTCGGCCGCTACGGCCTGACCGACATCCGCTTTCTGCAGGACCCGACGCCATGCCGATGACCGACCCAGAGCTGCTCGCCCGCATGAACAGCCGGGTGCCGCCGACCGCCGAGCTGCTCGGCTTCAAGCTGCTCGATCTCAGCAGCGAGCGCGGCTGGGTGCGCATCGAATATTTCGCCAAACCCGAATTCTGCAATCCGATGGGCAATGTGCAGGGCGGCATCGTTGCCGCCATGCTCGACGATGCCGCGGCGATCGCCGCCATCGTCAAGTCGGGGCAGCGAATGGTCATACCGACGCTCGAGTTCAAGACGACCTTCTTCGCCGCCGCGAAGCAGGGCACGCTCTATGCCGAAGGCCGCTGCCTGCGCCTCGGCAAGCGCGTCGCCTTCATGGAGGCGGATCTGTTCGATCCCGACAACAAGCATCTGGCGCGGATGAGCGTTACCGCCATGCCGATG
>JADCGM010000254.1 GCA_020249025.1 Alphaproteobacteria bacterium | reverse complement strand
GTCTGCGCCGCGCGCGCCATCGCATCGTCATGCCCCTGTCCGTCGCCATGCTCTCCGTGAGCGTGGCGGCGCCCGCCTACGCCTCCGGCTCATCGATGCCGTGGGAGCAGCCGCTCCAGCAAATCCTTCAATCGATCGAAGGTCCGGTCGCCAAGATCGTCGCCGTCATCATCATTATCACCACCGGCCTGACGCTGGCCTTCGGCGACACGTCGGGCGGCTTCCGCCGGCTGATCCAGATCGTGTTCGGTCTGTCGATCGCCTTTGCCGCATCGAGCTTCTTCCTCTCCTTCTTCTCGTTTGGCGGCGGGGCGCTGGTCTGATGGCGGACGCCGCCGACGACGTGCCGGGCTTCACCGTGCCGGTCCATCGGGCGCTGACCGAGCCGATCCTGCTCGGCGGCGCACCGCGCGCCATCGCGATCATGAACGGAACACTCGCTGGCGCCGTCGGCCTCGGCCTGCGGCTCTGGCTGGTCGGTCTTGCGATCTGGGCCATCGGCCACTTCGCGGCGGTGTGGGCGGCCAAGCGCGATCCGCTCTTCGTCGATGTCGGCCGCCGCCACCTGCGCATTCCCGCGCACCTCACGGTCTGATGAGGACGCGCCGATGATGAACCTCGCCGAATATCGCGACCGTAACAGCCGGCTCGCCGACTTCCTGCCCTGGGTGGCGCTGGTCGGCTCAGGTCTCGTGCTCAACAAGGACGGGAGCTTTCAGCGCACTGCGCGCTTTCGCGGTCCCGACCTGGATTCCGCTGTCGCGGCCGAGCTGGTCGCGGTCGCCGGCCGGCTCAACAACGCCTTCCGTCGTCTCGGCTCGGGCTGGGCAATTTTCGTGGAAGCGCAGCGCCATCCCTCGAACCACTATCCCGACAGCCATTTTCCTGATGCAGCGTCGGCGTTGGTCGACGCCGAGCGCAAGGCCGGTTTCGAGGAAGCCGGAGCTCATTTCGAGTCCAGCTACTTCCTCACCTTCACCTATCTGCCGCCGGCCGAGGATGCCGCCCGGGCCGAAAGCTGGCTCTATGAGGGCCGTGAACAGAGGGGCCTCGATCCGCACGAGGCGCTGGGTGGCTTCACCGACCGCACCGACCGGCTTCTGCGCCTCATCGAAGCCTTCATGCCGGAATGCCGCTGGCTCGATGACGGCGAAACGCTGACCTACCTGCATGGATGCGTTTCGACGCACCGGCATCGCGTCCGCGTCCCCGAAACGCCGATGTATCTCGACGCGCTGCTCGCCGATCAGCCGCTCACCGGCGGGTTGGAGCCGCGCCTTGGGCAGGCACATCTGCGCGTTCTCACCGTCACCGGATTCCCGACCGCGACGACACCGGGCCTGCTCGACGAGCTGAACCGGCTGGCTTTCCCCTATCGGTGGAGCACGCGCGCGGTCCTGCTCGACAAGACCGACGCGACCAAGCTGCTGACCAAGATCCGGCGCCAATGGTTCGCCAAGCGCAAATCGGTCGCCGCGATCCTCAAGGAGGTGATGACCAACGAAGCGTCCGTCCTTGTCGACACAGACGCATCGAACAAGGCGGCGGACGCCGATCTCGCGCTCCAGGAGCTGGGCGCCGACTATGCCGGCATCGCCTATGTCACGGCGACGGTGACAGTGTGGGACGCTGATCCGCGCGTTGCCGACGAGAAATTGCGGCTGGTCGAGAAGGTCATCCAGGGCCGCGACTTCACCGCGATGGCGGAAACCATCAACGCGGTGGACGCCTGGCTCGGCAGTCTTCCCGGGCATGTTTACGCCAATGTGCGGCAACCGCCGATCTCCACCCTCAATCTCGCCCACATGATCCCCCTGAGCGCCGTGTGGGCGGGGCCGGAACGGGACGAGCATTTCGCAGCGCCCCCACTGCTGTTCGGCAAGACCGAAGGCTCGACCCCGTTCCGGTTTTCCCTTCACGTCGGCGACGTCGGCCATACGCTGATCGTCGGCCCGACCGGCGCGGGCAAGTCCGTGCTGCTGGCGCTCATGGCGCTCCAGTTTCGCCGTTATGCCGACGCCCAGGTCTTCGCTTTCGATTTTGGCGGTTCGATCCGGGCGGCGGCCCTCGCCATGGGCGGTGACTGGCACGACCTCGGCGGGGATCTCAGCGACCGCGCCACGACGAGTGTCAGTCTTCAGCCACTGGCTCATATCCACGACGTCTCCGAGCGCGCCTGGGCCGCCGATTGGATCGGCGCCATCCTGACGCGCGAGGCGGTCGCCATCACGCCGGAAGTGAAGGAGCACATCTGGACGGCGCTGACCTCGCTGGCCTCGGCGCCGGTCGAGGAACGCACCGTCACCGGCCTCACCGTTCTGCTCCAGTCCAACGACCTGAAGCAGGCGCTGCGTTCCTATTGCATCGGCGGCCCCTATGGGCGGCTGCTCGACGCCGAACGGGAACATCTCGGCACGGCGACGGTCCAGGCGTTCGAGACGGAAGGGCTGATCGGCACCGGCGCGGCGCCCGCAGTTCTCTCCTATCTCTTTCACTGCATCGAGGACCGCTTCGACGGATCGCCGGCCCTTCTCATCATCGACGAGGGGTGGCTCGCGCTGGACGACGACGGCTTTGCCGGTCAGCTCCGCGAATGGCTGAAGACGCTGCGCAAAAAGAACGCCAGCGTCATCTTCGCTACACAGAGCCTGTCAGACATCGATGGCTCAGCCATCGCGCCCGCCATCATCGAGAGCTGCCAGACCCGCCTTCTGCTCCCAAACGAGCGCGCCATCGAACCGCAGATCACAGCGATCTATCGGCGCTTCGGCCTCAACGACCGCCAGATCGAGATCATCGCGCGCGCCATGCCCAAGCGCGACTATTACTGCCAGTCCCGGCGCGGCAATCGCCTGTTCGAGCTAGGGCTGTCGGACGTCGCCCTCGCGCTCTGCGCCGCGTCCTCGAAAACCGACCAATCCGCGATCTCGCGGCTGTTCGCCGAGCACGGGCGGGCCGGCTTCCTCGCCGCCTGGCTCCGCCACCGCGACGTCGGCTGGGCGGCCGACCTCATTCCGACGCTCACCAAAACGGAGAAACTGCCATGACCTTGCCTCGCTTTCGCGCGGCCCGGCTTTGTGCCGCGCTGCTCGTCGCCCCCGTTGCGTTCGCCCCGATGCTGGCGACGCCAGCCCACGCGCAATGGACCGTGTTCGACCCGTCCAACTATGCGCAGAACGTGCTGACGGCGGCCCGCACGCTCCAGCAGATCAACAATCAGATCACCTCGCTCCAGAACGAGGCTCAAGGACTCATCAACCAGGCCCGCAATCTGGCGAGCCTGCCCTACTCGTCGCTGCAACAGCTCCAGCAGTCGGTGCAGCGCACGCAGCAATTGCTCAGCCAGGCGCAGAACATTGCGTACAGCGTCCAGCAGATCGACCAGGCGTTCCAGATCAAATACGCCAATGTCTCGATGTCGGCGCCGGACCAGCAGCTCGTCGCCGATGCGCGCTCGCGCTGGCAGAACACCGTGGGCGGGTTGCAGGATGCCATGCGCGTCCAGGCTGGTGTCGTCGGGAATATCGACACCAACCGCGCCCAGATGTCGGCGCTGGTCGGCGCCAGCCAGTCGGCGACCGGCGCGCTTCAGGCGACGCAGGCCGGCAACCAGCTTCTCGCGCTCCAGGCGCAGCAACTCGCCGACCTCACCGCCGTCGTCACCGCCAACGGCCGGGCTCAGGCTCTGCAATCAGCGGAACAAGCCGCCGCCGCTGAACAGGGCCGCGAACAGCGCCGCCGCTTTCTGACGCCGGGCGCGGGCTACCAGCCCGGCAACGCGCAGATGTTCTACGGAAGCAAGTGAGGGCGACGCGATGGACGGCAAGACCCTCGCGCGCATCGGTGCCGTCGTGTTCGTCGCGATCGCGGTTACGGCAACCGCCATCGAGATGACCCGCAAGGACGACCGGCAGAATAGCCCTGCGACGCAAGCTCGCGCAGTGACGGAGCGAGATCCGCTCGCCGCCGAACTCGCCCGGTGCAGCGGGATGGGC
>JADCGM010000253.1 GCA_020249025.1 Alphaproteobacteria bacterium | reverse complement strand
TTGTCATAGGCTTCGGCCGCCGACAGCTTCTGCAGCGTCGCCGCCGTGAAGATGCGGACGTTGATCGCCTTCTCCAGCGCCGGGTCTTCGGGCGCGAGGAATTTGCAGCAGTAGCCGAGGCGCGGCGTTTCGGTCATGGCGGTCCAACCGCTGAAGCCTGCATCCGGAGCCATGACCGATTATCGTCCTCTCATTCTGACCGCGCTGTTCGAACCCGACTCTCAGGCGCGGTTCCAGCGGCTGCGCGATAGCCACTTTCCGCCCGAGCGCAACATCGTTCCGGCGCACCTGACGCTGTTCCATCATCTGCCAGGCGGCGAAATCGATGCGATCCGCGCGCGCCTGTCGCAGATCGCCCGATTGACGCCTGCGCCCGCCGCCGATGTGGTCGGCCTGCGGTCGCTGGGCAAGGGGGTCGCCTTCACGATCCGCGCGCCCGAGCTCGAAGCCGTCCGCGCCGAGCTCGCCGACGCCTGGGCGACGCTGCTCGTGCCGCAGGACCGGCAGGGCTGGCGGCCGCATGTCACCGTACAGAACAAGGTCCGACCGGAGGAGGCTAGGGCGCTTTTGGCCAAGCTCGAAGCAGACTTCGCGCCGTGGCGCGCCGATCTCGTCGCGCTCCGCCTCTGGCGCTATCTCGACGGCCCGTGGGAGGCGCTCGGCGAATTCCGCTTCCGCGGCTGATCGCGTCAGGCCGCAGCCCCGAACCCGCGCAGCTCGCGCAGCACCGTCTCGATCTCGTCCGGGCTGTTGCGGATGCTCGGCGTCAGCCGGACATAGGGCGTCCGATAGGGCGCGACCGAGGCGTAGATCTGCTTCGCCTGCAACGCCTCCACGACGTCCCACGGATTGGCGCCGATGACGTCGAACGACACGATCCCGGCCGATAGAGCCGCGCTGCGCGGCGTGCGCAGCGTCACGTTCGGCAGCGCCGCTAGGCCGTCCTTCAGCGCGCCCGCCAGCTCCGCCGTCCGGTTGGCGACGCGGTTCTTGCCGAGCGCATCGTGCAACCGATAGGCCTCGGCCAGCGCCCACAGATGCTCGAACGCCTTGAAGCCGCCGGGCGTCGCCATCGCCGCGGTCGTCGGCGGCGAGGGCTCGTCGCGCTTCCAGCGGCCATAGGCGGCGCTGTCGAGAAAGGTCGGGATGACCGGATCGAGCCGCGCCCAGGCGTCCGCCGTGCCGGCGATGATCCCGGTGCCGCGCGGCCCGAACAGCCACTTGTGGCACCCGGCCATCAGGAAATCTGCGCCGAGCGACTCCAGCGTCTCGTTCTGGTTGCCGTAGCCATGCACCCCGTCGACGCAGAGCAGCACCCGGTCGTCCGGCGCGCGCGTCGCATTGATCGGCGCGAGCCGGTCGGCGACCGCGCGGATCGGCATCTTGAGACCGGTCGACGAGTGCACCCAGGTCAGCGCCACCGCCTTGGTCTGCGGGCGCACCTCGCGCACGATGCGGTCGGCGAGCTCGTCGGCCGTCGCGCCCTCGAGCGTCGGGATATGGTCGATCCGCCGCACCGAGAAACCGCGCTTGTCGGAGGCGAAGCGCAGCGCCTCGTGCGTGACGTAGTAATCGCGGTCGGTGGTCAGCACCTCGTCGCCCGGCGAGAGGCGCAGCCCCTGATAGACCAGCGACACCGCCATGGTCGTCGAGTCCGCCAGCGCCACCTGCGCGCCGGGGATGCCGAGGTAGCGCCCGGTCGCATCGCGCGCCGCGTTCTGGAGCCGGTCGTTGTTGTCGCGCAGATAGGCGACGGGATTGCGGTCGAGGCCGTCGCGGTGGCGCGCGATGGCGTCGGCGACGGGCTTCGGATGCGAGGTCAGAAGCATCGCGCTCATGTCGACGACCTCGCGGTCGAGCGGAAACAGCGCGCGGACATCGTCCCAATCGCCGCCGCCGCCAGTGAGCCGGGTCCAGCTCGCCGCGGCGCTGGGGTCGGTCGAGCAGGCGGCGAGCGCCGAGGCGCCCGCGGCGAGTGTCGCCGCCGCAAGAAAGCCGCGGCGCCCGAGGCCGCCGGCGGGAAGGTCGTCGTTCATTGTCATGACGACGGCCAGATGGTCACGAAGTTCCCCGGCGCAACCCCGGACGTGACCGGAACGTTCGACCTGTTGCCCATCCGCAACCGCCGGGCGCGCCGCGCTTGACGTCCGGCGTGCCGCAACGGATCAAGCAGTCATGGCATGGGGTGACGTCGCGAGCGGCCGGCCGGAGCCGCTTCCCGATCCGATCGACTGGCCGCGGCTGCCGGGATCGCAGGCGCGGCTCTTCGTCGTTGGCGCGGTGGCGCTCGCGCTTGGCTTCGCGTCTGCGTTGCTCGTCGGCTGGACGCTCGGCGCGTGGGAAGCCGCCGCCATCTTCGCCGCCGTCGTGATCGCGGCTGGCGCCGTGGGTTACGTCGTCGCGCTCGGCGAGGCCCGGCGCGGCGGCGGGCGGATCGACTGGGCCATGGTCCGCGCCATCCTCGACAGCCGCAGCGAAGCGCTGGCCATCACGGACGGTTCGGACCGGCTCGTCGCCGCCAACGACGCCTACGGAACCCGAACCGGCGGCTACGCCAGCCCGTTCGAACTTGCCCCTCCTGGCAGCGCCGCCGGATCGATGCTTGCCAATCTCGCCGTTCAGGCCCGGCGCGACGGCACCGTGCATGGCGAGATCGCGATCGACAGCGGCGGCCGCTCGCGCCGTTTGCGCATCGCCTGCCGGCCGGCCGAGGCCTCCCGCCGCCATCTCCTGTGGTCGATCCGGCAGAGCCCGGCGGAGCGCCTGTTCGCCAGCGCCACGACCCAGATCGAGGGGCTGTTCGGCGCCTGGATCGGCGAGGCCGGCCTGCTCGGCGTCGTCACCAACCGTCAGGGAATGGTGCTGTCCGCCAACGCGGCCTTCCGGG
>JADCGM010000252.1 GCA_020249025.1 Alphaproteobacteria bacterium | reverse complement strand
GGTATAAGGTTGCCGGCCGACCTCGGTGGTGACCCAGCCGGCGATGACCGCGACGAAGCCCGATGGCCCCATCGCCACCGCCGCCCGGTGCAGCCACGGCCAGTCGTAGAGACGCCCCCGCGCCCGGGCGAGGAGGCTCCAAAGGCCGAGCCCCAGCATGAGGAAGCCGACGCCGACCATCACCCGGAACGACCAGAAGACGATCGCAACCGGCGGCTCGCGGTCGTCGGGAACGCTGTCGAGACCGGCGAGCGGCGCATCGGGGTCGTGCTTCAGAATAAGCGACGAGGCCTTGGGAATGGCCACCGCATGGTCGATGCGCCGGGCCTCGTCATCGGGAATGCCGAACAGGATGAGCGGCGCTCCGTCCGGATGGCTGTCGTAGTGCCCCTCCATCGCCATGACCTTGGCCGGCTGATGTTCGAGCGTGTTGAGGCCGTGCATGTCGCCGGCGAGGATCTGGAGCGGCGCGACAAGCGCCGCCATCCACATCGCCATCGAGAACATCTTGCGGGCGTGCTGATTTCCGCGGTCGCGCAGCAGATGCCACGCGCCGACCGCGCCGACGACGAGCGCGGTCGTCAGATAGGCGGCGATGCCGGTGTGAACGAGGCGATAGGGAAAGCTCGGGTTGAAGATGATCGCCATCCACGAGCCGCCGGGCATGAAGCGGCCATCGGGGGCAATGGTGAAGCCGGTCGGTGTCTGCATCCAGCTGTTGACGCTCAGAATCCAGAACGCTGAGATGAAGGTGCCGAGCGCGACCATGCAGGTGGCAGCGAAATGCAGCCGCTTTCCGACTTTTTCCATCCCGAACAGCATGACGCCGAGAAACCCGGCCTCCAGGAAGAAGGCGGTCAGCACCTCATAGGCCATCAACGGCCCGATGACCGGTCCCGCCTTCGTCGAGAATTCCGACCAGTTCGTGCCGAACTGGTAGGACATCACGATCCCCGACACGACACCCATCGCGAAGGCGACCGCGAAGATCTTCAGCCAATAGCGGAAGAGGTCGAGGTAGATCGCCCGGCCGGTTTTCAGCCACAGCCCCTCCAGCACCGCGAGATAGCTCGCAAGGCCGATCGAGAACGCCGGGAAGATGAAATGGAAGCTGACCGTGAATGCGAACTGCATGCGCGCCAGCACTACAGCGTCGAGTTCTGGCATGACCACTTTCGCCCCCAGTCCGGGCATGGACATCCCGGATGATCGAGTTGATCGCAAATAAAAACCGCAAACAATCTGCGGATTTAACGAGGCAGAGGTTCAGGGCGCCCCCACGAACGACTGAAGCATCTGCGCTGCGACATGCATCTCGCCCGCAGCTGCGATGCGCGCAGCGGCGGCGGCTGTGCGCTCGCGTTCGGCATCGAGCTCGGCGAGCAACGGCAGCGAACCGGCCTGGACCTCAAGCCGGGCGCTGCGCACCGCCGCCTCGGCTGCGGTTTCGCGCGCCACTGCCGCTGCCCACGCCTCGCGGGCGCTGAGCAGTCCGTCATAGGCCTCGACGGTGTGGCGTTCGACTGCAGCCCGGGTCGCTCTCAGCCCCGCCTCGCGAGCGGCGAGGTCGGCTGCGGCGAGACGGACCCCGGCGGCGATCCGGCCGCCGCCAACAAGGGTCCAGCGGGCGCGCAGCCCGACGCTGGCGCTGTCTGCCTTGTAGCCGGGAAAGGACTGGTCGCGCACGCTCGCCGCCTCCGCGTAGGCACCGATGACGGGGAGCCGCTGGGCCCGCGCGCCGCTCAGCCCCGCGTCCGCCGCATCGACCGCACGCTGTGCGGCGACGATTGCGGGATGGCTGGCAAGCGCCTGCTCGATGGCAGCGATGCGGGTCATCTCCAGCGCTGCCGGCGGCATCAGATCCGCATCGGGCTGAATCTCGGACCCGCTCAGCGCCTTCAACGCCGCCAAGGCCGCGCGCCGCGCGCCGTCAGCCTGGGCGAGGCCGGCGCGCGCTTCGGCCAGCCGTGCGTCCGCCTGCGCAACCTCGGTCGAGGTCCCCTTGCCGGCCTCGAAGCGGAGGCCGGCCTGCCGGCGCGCTTCGGACAGGGTTGTGATCGTGGCCTGCAGGCTGGCGACGGTCTGCGCCGCCGCAACCGCGTTCGCATAGGCCCGCACGACGTCGACACGCAGGCTCCGTTCGGTGGCATCACGTTCGGCAAGCGCGATGTCGAGCCCAGCCCGGGCCTGCGCCACACCGGCACGAACCCGGCCGCCGGCAAAGAGCGGTACATCCGCAGCGAGACGGGCGCTGCGCGGCGTCGTGTCGGCCGCGGCCAATCCGAAGAAGCCGCGCGGATCGATGCGTCCCACGCCCAGCTGGCCTTCCGCAACGACCTGCGGCAGCTGCTCGGCACGGGCCGCGTCGAGCCGGGCGCGCGCGCCCTGTTCGCCCGCGCGCGCCACCGCAAGGTCGGGCGCGTTGGCGAGGGTCGTCGTGATCGTTGCATCAAGCGACTGCGCAGCCGCAGGCATCGCCACCGCGACGACGGCGCCCGCCAGCAAGCGGGTCAGGGCGCGCAGGCGGATCACCGGAACGCGGTCCCTTCGCGAACGCCCAGCGCCTTGAACAGCATCGCCGCCGGGCAGAAGCCGGTGAAGGCGGCCTGAAGCATGTTGGCGCCGGCGAACAGCGTGAGGCCGATCCACCAGGAATGCACCGTCAGCGACAAGACGACGCTTGCGAGCACGACACAGCCAGCGAACGCCAGCACGGCACGATCGATGTTCATGACCGATCCTCTTCCTGCACTATTGGAAACGAAGCTTCTTGATGCCCAGCGCATGAAGGGCGAGCTTTTCGTAGAAGGGCTCGCTTTCGCCCTTTCGGACCTTGCGCAGGAAGTATTTCTCGAAGCCGATCTTGGCCATGTGGACCCACTTGCCGTGGGACGACCAGTTGACGTTGCGCGGCGGGATCTGCGGCTTGGCGACGAAAGCCACGCCGCCGTCGCCGAAATCGGCAAGACAGATGGCATTCCACGTCGCCTCGTGGGTTGGCTCCATGCCATCCAGGATCTGGCTGAGATTCTGCGCGATCGCAGTCACCATGCTCTCGATCATGAACCCGGTCTTGGGAACGCCGACCGGCAACGGGGTCGGCCCTGTCGGCGGAATGGCGATGCAGACTCCCAGTGCGAAGACGTTGCGGAACGTCGGGTTGCGCTGATGCTTGTCGGTCAGAATGAACCCGCGCGGGTTGCTGAGGCCCTCGATCCCGGACACCGCATCGACACCGCGAAAGGCGGGGAGAAGCATCGCCCAGCCAAACGGCAGGTCATGCGTCCGCTTGGGCTTGCCGTCCTCATCGACTTCCTCGGCATGCAGGAGGCCCTCCTCGATGCCGGTGACGCGGGTGTTGGTCAGCCATTTGATGTGGCGCTCGCGCATCTCGCTCTCGAGCATGGACTTGGTGTCGCCGACGCCATCGAGGCCGAGGTGCCCGATATAGGGCTCCGGGGTGACGAAGGTCATGGGCACCTTGTCGCGGATGCCCCGGCGCTTCAGTTCGGTGTCGAGCACCATCGCCATCTCATAGGCCGGCCCGTAGCAAGACGCGCCCTGCGCGGCGCCGACGACGATCGGACGGGGGTTGGCGCACAATTCCTCGAACTTCGCGTAAGCGGCGCGCGCGTGATCGGTCTGGCAGATCGATTCGGTATGGCCCGACGGGCCGAACCCGGCGATCTCGTCGAAGGCCAGCTCAGGGCCCGTGGCAATGACCAGATAGTCATAGTCAACCGCCGATCCGTCGAGCAGTTCGACCTGGTTCCTGTCGGGATGAACCTTCCGCGCACCGACATTGGAGTAGGCGATGCCGCCGCGCGCCATGACCGGCGGCAGATGCACACGGATGGCCTCCGGCTCGCGCCAGCCGACCGCCACCCAGGGGTTCGATGGCACGAACCAATAGTCGTCGCCCTTGTTGAGCACGGTGACGCGGGCCCGGCCCTTCAGCGCCGCGCGAATCTCATAGGCGGCAATGGTGCCGCCCAGTCCCGCGCCAAGCACCACGACATGCGGTTGGTTCATCTCGCCCTCCATAAATTCACGTTGACTAATATACGTCTTTATGCATATTAGCAAGTACGAAATTACCCGGATCATCCGGGGGACAGGAGATTGGCGATGCGCGAACTGACGGCCGTGAGCCTGAAGACCATGCTCGACGCGAATGAGGTCCTCGTCGTCGACGTGCGAGAGCCGGACGAATTCGCCGGCGGCCATATCGCGGGCGCCGTCAACTTGCCGCTGTCGCGCTTCGATCCCGAGCTCCTGCCGCCGCCCGGCGCGCGCACACTCGTTCTCAACTGCGCTGGCGGCAAGCGGTCGGCGATGGCGCTGGCGCGCTGTGCTGAGGCACGCGCCGCGGTCGACACGCACCTCGCGGGCGGCATCGCCGCTTGGGCGAGTGCCGGCCTTCCCGTCGTCCGGGGCGCCTGAGCGATGCGCCGCACCGCCGTCCTGTTGACCGCGCTCACGCTCGCCGCCTGCGGTTCGGAGCCGGCCACAGAGCCGGCACGTCGCTATTCCGGCCCCACGCATCTCGTCGCCGAGGCGCCGGCGCCGGACTGGCGCACGGTGGGGGCAACCGTCTCGACGGTCGACGAGGCGATCGCGCTCGCCCGGATTCCGGGTGTTCTCGTCTCGCTGTCAGTGAAAGAGGGCGACAGGGTCGCGAAGAACCAGGTCATCGGGCGCATTGTCGACAGCCAGATCGGCTTCCAGAGCAGCGCCGTCGATGCACAGGCCGCGGCCATGGCCGCCGCCGCCGCGGAGGCGAACGCCGAGCTCAAGCGCACGCGGTTCCTCTACGATCAGGGCGTCTACGCAAAGGCGCGGCTCGACCAGGCGCAGGCAGCTGCGAGTGCGGCGGACGCACAGACCCGCGCCGCGCGCGCCCAGCGCGCTGCGATCGACGCGGTCGCAGGGAACGGCGTCGTCGTTGCTCCGTCGGCCGGGCGGGTGCTGCATGCCGACATTCCAGCCGGGTCGCCAGTCGCCCCCGGCATGGCGGTCGCCACGATCACATCGGGGCCTGTCGTGTTGCGCCTCGACATCCCCGAAAGCCTTGGTGCCGCACTGCGCCCCGGCACCCCGATCCGCGCCGCGATCGCGCCGGGCGGTGGCACGGTGCCGGGTGCAATCCAGACCGTCTATCCCGCAGTCAGCGCCGGTCGCGTCACGGCTGACGCAAGGGTGCCCGGGCTCGATGACCGGCTGATCGGCCGCCGGGTGTCGGTGCAGGTGCAGGCCGGAACCCGGGCGGCGCTGCTCGTCCCCGCCGCTGCGATCACCACGCGCTTCGGCATCGACTATGTGACGGTGGTCGGCCGCGACGGCGCGACGGCAACCGTTCCGGTCCAGACCGCTTCGGCCGGCATTGGC
>JADCGM010000251.1 GCA_020249025.1 Alphaproteobacteria bacterium | reverse complement strand
CGTAGGTGCGGTGCTTCTCCAGCGTGCGACCGGATAGGCCGAGGAAGCGCGCCGCCTCGGATGTGCGGAGATAGCGTGGCGGGGGGTCGAGTCGCGCTGCTGACATTGGGGCCTCCGGTGGATCGGCTGCCCCGCCGGCGTGCAGTGGCGAAGCGGCGACCACGATGGCGAACCACCGGCGTCAGGGTGGATGACGGAGTGAGACCCCTCTGTGCGCGTACCCCCCTTGTGCCCCTCGTTCGATGGGGACCGCAGGGAGTCAGCGGCCGGCCAGCAAGCGGAGATAGCCGCCGCGCACCATCGTCTCGGCATCCTTGACCAAACGGATTGTCTGGGCGCGGATGGACGACGTTTTCCATTCGGTGGCGGACTGCCGCGGCGTGTCGAAAAGCACGCCGGCGATTTCGCGATAAGTCGCGCCTGCGGATCGGCCATCGAGCGCACGCACCATGCGCACCAGCCGCAGGCGGCGGCGCGGTGTGAGCGTGAGCGCGCGCGGTAGCGGACCGGGGGCGCGTCCAAATAGGCGGCGTTGGAATCGCAATGCCGCTTCGGCGCGGATGTGGAAGTTGTCGTCGAGCGGCAGCAGAACGGCGAGCGGTTGAGCCGGGTCGATGGCGCCGACGACCAAATGATGATCGCCGTCGGGATCGGCTAAAATGATCGCACCTTCGCCTCCGGGTTGCGCGTGCAGTGTGGCGTGAGTTAGGTCGAGCTGGTCGAGTCGCTTGGCGGCGAGAAAGACGGCCGGCGCTGGTTCAATCAGCAAGACGCTGGCGACAAGCTCTGGCCGCCAGAAGATCGCGGTCTCGCTAGCGGAGCGGTCGGGATCGAGCAGGAAAGCGCAACCCCCATTGCGGGGTGGCGCTCCTATGCGGCAATGAAGCGCTCTCGCGGCTGGCCGGGGTGCCGCGCAGGCGGTCATAGTCGCTGCGATAGTCGGGATTGCGGCGCAGAAACTCCCACGCGAACCCTTGCCGTTCCAAGCGGTTCAGCGCGCGTTCGGTTGTCTGCAATCGCCAATCCGGCGGCTCGGCCATACGCGTCTCCTCGTCCGCGCTCTGAGTGGCCCCCTGCGCGTTAAGCCTCGCCGCCGACGAGGCTCGGCGGAAGTCCCCAAAACTGCGGGGCGCGATGCCTTGCACAACCGGGAGGAGTGTCCCGCTCTAGGACACGCGGGGACGGAGGAGCTCGCGATAGCCCGTCGTGGTCATCCAGCGGGCGCGGGCGAGATGGCTTTGATGAATAACGCGAGCGCGGTCGGGGTCATCGTCGGGGTCGAATCCGAAGATGATTTGCACCGCCTCACGCCAATCGGCCCCTTCCGCGTCGGCGTCCAGCAACCGGATGTAGGCGGCGAGATGGCTTTCATCGTAAGCCGTGAGACGGTTGCTCTCGGGCGGACGATCCAGGAAGTCCATCGTGATCATCGGCGCGTCCATCTGTCTTGGTTAATTGATCGTATCGGCTCCGCCAAGGCACACCAGACCGACAAGTGAAATTTCCCGATGCTTTTCACGCATCACGGCAGCCCGCTGGCGGCATCACGCTCAGCCGACGCGGCCGTGTATTATAACACGTAGCGATATAATGCACTATTGTCTCCTATCCTGCGGATGGACATTCGCAGAATCTTTGGAGCCAACGTCAGGAGGTATCGCGTCGCTGCCGGTCTGAGCCAGGAAGCGGTCGCCGTGAAAATGGGTGTGGACCGCGCCTATGTGAGCGGCATGGAGCGGGGCCAGCAAAATGTCACGCTGTTGACGATGTGGCATTTGGCGGAAGCGTTGAACGTGAAACCCGCCGACCTCCTCGATGAGACGGTGGAAGTCACTGAAACATGACTCTACGCGAGTCGCGTTACAATTCAGCTCGCGTCCCGATCCGACCAACCGGACCTGCGGAAACGCGTAGGGTTGGCCAACCGGCGATCCGGAAAAGCGACAAGGTGCAAAGCCGGAAGGCCAGCCCGTTCGGGCCAGCCTCGAGGTGGTTTCGCGTGCGTGCCTTGGCGGGGCCTTGAAGGACTGCCCCGCCCGAGGATCGGGCGGGGCGTCGCTGGCGGTTAGTCGGCGCGGCGGCCGTTGGGACGAGACCAAATCAGGCTGTAGCCCTCGCCGTCCTCGTCGTCGAAGAGGTTGGCGTAGATCGGGGCGGTAAAGCTCGGGTCGTCGAGCTTGAGGCCCAGATAATCGCGGCCCTCGTTGGAGCGCTTGGCCCAGGCGGCGCCGATCTCGACGCGGCCCACGAAGACGCGGTGGCTGGGGGCGTTCTCGCCGGAGCGGTTGGCCTCGGGAACGATGCGGACGTTCTTCGCCTGGACACTGAGGGTGACGATTTGGCCGCTGAACTCGTTGCCGGTCTTCTTGAAGGTGCCGATGGTCGCCATGGTAGTTCTCCTTGATCTCTGTTTCGAGCCCGCACCATGCGGCCTCGATGGCGATCGGTTGGCCGGAGGCGATCGGCGCCGCACCTGCTTGCAGGCCGAAGCGCAGCGGAGGATGGCAGCCAGGCGACTTTGTTGTTTCGCGAGGAATGCCGGCGAAGCCGGCAGGGGAAGAAAGTCGATCGGCGCCATTGCGGCATAGGCGGTCGAGGCGCAGCCGGCCTTCGGCCAGATCAGCCCATCGAAGAGGCCGCTTGGAGTGCTCGATCAGACAGAGGTGTATCGAGGAGAACGTGGCTCGACCCGTCGCCTTCCCCAATGGACCGGCACGTTTAGCGCAACATTCCGTATCGGCGTCCGGCGGACGAAAGTGGGATCGTCGCCCGGCCGCGTAGACGAAAGACGTCTCAGGGATCCACCATTGTGGAGTTGAGGAGCAGCTTCGCCGATTGGCTTGTGTTCCCGGCGGGCTTCGATGTGGGCTGCTCACGTCTAGTCGAGAGGCGCTCTATGGCATCGTCTCGCCAACAAACGACTAGGACGGCGTATGCAAGCCTTGCTCGGCCGCCCCTGCCGTGCAGCCCGCTTAAGCGCGCGCCATGCCGCCTTGTCCCGTAGGCGCGGTCCCAGCCAACGTCGTCACGCGAACGAATGCGGTGACGCCGACTGCGATGGCGCCGATCACAGAGAAGATGATCGGCCACGTCTCGGACGGCATAGTGTGTTTCACGATGCCGTGGGTGGCGTGATAGCCGGCGATTGCGGCCGGCGCGACGAAGGCGATGGCGATCGCGAGCCTCAGCCAGAGCGGTTTCACGAACACGAGCAGGAGTTGGCCCACGCCGAGTGTGACCAAGCCCGCGACAAATCCAACGGCAATAGCTCCGAGCCATCCCGCGCCTGTGCCGTAAGCCCATGCGCCAACTGTGACGCCAGCGAACAAGGGCAGCGCATAGACCGCGAGATAGAACATCAAGCAGCAGAGAACGCCGATCGCGGCGATGCTGGCGATGATACCAATGAAGATCATGGCGATGGTCTCCCGTGAGAGAATGTTTGACGGTCGCGCCATCCACCACCACCGCGGCGCGAGCAGAAGTATAGCTGAAAACAGACGCCAGCGGGAGGAGAATTCCCGTTGGCGTTCTGCGGTGCAGCTTGCGTGGCACTTCGCCCCTTCATGGTTGGAAGGGGTCGAATTCGTGGATGACGGTGCCGGGATCGCCGTCATACTCGGCGGCGAGCATGACGCCGTAGTTGCCAGCGTCAGCATGAAAGACGACGACGCAGGCCATGAGGGTGGTGGCGAGGTTCCAGCCGTTTGCGAGTGCGAGGGCTTGAGACATTGATCCGGCTCCTGTGTTGAGGCGGGGCCATCCCCGCGCGACAGGCGCCCGATGTGTCCGACCGAGGGCCGCAATCACCGCGCAGGCAAAGACGGAGCGGCGGCACGCTTCAGCGTAAGCCGACCCCTTGTGGGTTGATGGCGTCAGGCCCCTCGGCCGGACCAAGGATCAGCGCTGGTAGACGCGGGGTGGCGCCCGTCGGCAGGAGCCGTTACTCAAAGGCCGTCGCCGACCATGCGTGAAACCTCGCTATCCTCACGGTGCGCTGACCGATCGGCTAAGGTGCGCTTACGAGTCGACATGATGGTTGAGGCATGCGGCATGACGGAGTTCACGGGACGCGAGTTGCATCTGGTGAAGAAGGCGCTCGCGATTGCGGTGCTGGCGATCGAGCGACAGGCGGGACCGTTTCAATCGGCGTCCGATCAGAGCGATATGAAGGCGCTGCTCGACGGCCTGATCGAGAACGACACGGAGTTGGCGCACTATGCTCGTGCGGCCCGGCTCGCGGTGACGGGTGAAGCGGACTGAAAGGCGGTTTTGCGGAAAGCCGTTGACCCGCCGTTGCGGTTTCACGTCATTGCACGGGAAGGGTAAGGCGGCGCTCACGCGCCGCCGAACTTCCAGACCGGGATGCCGAGCTTCTTCGCCTTGTCAGCGAGGTTGTCCTGGATGCCGGTGCCCGGGAAGTGCAGGACGCCGATCGGCAGGGTCTCCAGCAACGAGTCGTTGCGCTTGAACGGTGCGGCTTTGGCGTGCTTCGTCCAGTCGGGCTTGAAGGCGATCTGCGGCACCTTGCGGTTGTCGGCCCATTTGGCGGCGATTAGCTCCGCACCCCTCGGCGATCCGCCGTGCAGCAGCACCGTGTCCGGGTGCTTGGTGTGAACTTGATCGAGCTTGGCCCAGACCAGCCGGTGATCGTTGAAGTCGAGCCCGCCAGTCAATGCCACCTTCGGCCCCGCTGGGAAGAGCACCTGATTCTCGGCGCGCTTCTTCGCCGCCAGGAAATCGCGGCTATCGATCATCGCCGAGGTCAGGTTGCGATGGTTGACCTTCGATCCGTTGCGCGGCCGCCAGGCCGAATGGGTGTGGTGCTCGAACTGGTCGGCGGCCTGGTCGCGCATCAGCTCGAAGGCGTTGCGGCGTTCGATCAGCGTCTGGCCTTCCGCCGTCAGTCGCTCCAGCTCGACGGATTTGACCTCGCTGCCGTCCTGCTCCCGTTGCGAGCGCTGCTGGGACAGCTCGTTGTCGTCGAGTTCACGTTCGATCCGTTCGATGGCCCGATGGAAGACGTTCACCGTCGACCAGAGCAGGTCCTCGAGGTCGGGTTCGAGGCGAGTGTCACCAAGCGCCACCACGAGGGCGTCGAAGATGTCGGAGATGCTGCCGGCGAGGATGTTCGCTTCCGGAAGCGGCCTGGCATCGGGCTCGTCATGGAAGGGACGATAGCCATAGAGCTGGAGTTCATGGAGGACTTGGTCGGTCGGGGATGAACTGTGGTGCGGTTCGAAAGCGTCGTCGTGGTCGGGGGTCATCGCAGTTTTCCTTCGCTTGATCGGCCGCGCCCATCGCGGCCTTCATGGCGACGAAGGCTCACCGGCGGGGCGGACTGGCAGCCCGAGCGCAGCGAGGGCCTTGATGGCTAAGGCCGGCTATTTTGTTTCGCGATGGAAAGCGGCCCACTGGGCCGCGCCGGAAAATAGTCGGCCGCCGCCATTGCCCGGCCGGCCCGACTGTGAGCCCGATCGCCCTCTCAGAAGGCCGTGGGCGTGGTCCTCTCCGGCGCCGAGGGAAAGATGGCCGCCGACCTTATGGCGACGACGCTGCCCGCGCCCCATCCCCGTTCCGGCTACGCCGCCAGCTCCATGAAGCGGGCGACGTCCTGCGCAGCGATCTGCACCCGGCTGGCTGCTCGAAGCGCGTCGATGCCGAGCAGGCGGAGATCCTCGTTGAAGTCGCCGAGCCGTGGCGAGATCACGATCGCCTCGATCCCGGCCTCCTGCGCCCGGTCGATCAACGTCGCCATCGCGCCGTTACCGGCCGGATCATCGTCGCGGGCGATGTAGAGTCGCCGCAGCGTGTCCGGGAACAGGATGGCGGAGAGATGCGCCGCCGAGAGGGCTGCGACCATCGGCATGGTCGGCAAGACGCATCGAAGCGAGAGCATCGTCTCGATGCCCTCGCCGGCCGCCATGACCTCGCCCGCCACGCCAAATCGAACGGCGTGACCGAGAAGGTCACCCATCGCCCGTCTCGGCGTGTCGATCGGCGCCTTGCCGAGCGTCGTCTCGCTGAAGCCGCCGGGATCGAGCCAGGTGCGATGCGCGCCGGTCAGATGGCCGGAGAGATCGGTGACGGCGGCGATCATCGCCGGCCAAGTCTCGGTCGGGCTGTGGTCGTCGGGCCGATAGTAGCAGCGTGGATGGAAGCGCAGGCTTCCGGTTCGGTGCAAAGCCGTAATGCCGCGACGACGCAAATACGACTCTACGGGGCTGCGTTCCATCGGCTGCGACATCGCGAAGAGTCGCCGCGCCGCCTCCGGCGATCCTGCCGGTGCGCTGGGCTTGCGCGAGCGGGCACGATCAAGCTCGGGCTCAGGATGCGGCAGGCTGAGGAACGAACGTGCCTCATCGGCGACATCCTTGAAGTCGATCAGGCCGCAGCTTTCGCGGATGACATCGAGCAAGTCGCCATGTTCGCCCGTGGCGGCGTCGGTCCATTTGCCGGCAGGCCCTTTCGGCGACTCCTTGAGCCGGACGAACATCGAGCGGCCCGGAGTATTGCGCACGTCGCCCACGAGCCAGTAGCCGCCTTCGCGGCGGCCGGCGGAGAGGTAATGGCGGCACACCGCTTCGGCGTCACGCGCGAGACGGTGTGCCAGTTCGGAGGCGTCTTGGCGGGCCATCACGCCGCCTCCCGCTCGCCAATACGCTCGACCGGATAGTGGTCGAGGACTTTGGCCAGCACTCCGGCGCCGGCGGGATCGGTCGGCACGAACATGCGCAGCTTCCACGAGATGATTTCGCCGAAGAGGCCGTAGGCGCGCAGGCGGTCGCGCATCGTGTCGGAGAAGCCCGACAGCTCGATGCGGTGAGCGCCCATCACGCGCACGCGGTGGAGCTGCAGGCCCTCGGCGAGGTCGAGAACGGTGCGGCCTTCCATCAGCGCTGCGAAGGCGGCATCCGGTGTCAGGGCGGTGGTTCCGGTCACGGTCGCGTTCGCCGCCCAGGCCGGCGAGACTCTGCGGCCGATGATGCGCTCGCCCGCGTCGGTCTGAAGCCGATACACGCGCGTCGACTCGTTCGGCAGGCGCTTCCAAATCGGCAGCAGCAAACCGGCGACGATATGGATCGTGCTGTCGGCGAACTCGGGGACCTCGGCCAGTTCACGAGTCCAGGCGGCCGCAAAGGCCTCCCGCTCTGCCGCCTGCCAGTGGCTCTCGTCCATCATCTTCAGCGAAGCGTGATGGTGCTCCATCGGCCGGATCAGCCGCACGCGGCGTTCGATCTCGCCATCATCGAGCATCAGGCTCGGCGCCGGGATCTGCACGGCGGCGCGGCCCGAGCGCTCGTTGACGAGCAGCATGGCGCGGGGATCGGCGAGGTGGTCCAGCGCCTCATCGAGCGTCACCGGGCGATTGCGCCGGCGTTCGGTGATGGTGAGCAGCCGGGTCTCCGCGCCCGTCGCGGGATGGGTGTAGATCGCGCGGCGATCAGTGACGACGAAGCTCTCGGCCCGCAGCGTCTCCAGGCCGAGGTCATAGACGCCGCTGGCGATGGCGCCTTCGATCTTGGCGTTCAGCAACTGCTCGAACGCGGTGAACAGCACGCCTTGCAGATCGATGGTGAGCGCCAGCAGGCGGTTGAGGAAGGTCGTGATCGGCGGCAACTCGTCCTTGATGCCGTTCGCGTCCATGAGCTTGAGGCCCGTGGCGTCCTCGAACATCTGGAGCGAGCAGTCTTCGATCTTGCCGCGGACGAGCAGCAGATAGAGCTGGCGCAGCGCGTCGCGGGCGTAGTGGGATTCGAGGTTGTCCTCGGGCCGGAACAGCCCCTGACCGCCGGTCTGGCGCTGGCCGCGCGTGATCGCGCCCAGCGTGTCGAGGCGGCGAGCGATGGTCGAGAGGAAGCGTTTCTCCGCCTTCACGTCGGTGGCGATCGGCCGGAAGAGCGGTGGCTGGGCCTGGTTGGTGCGGTTCGTCCGCCCGAGGCCTTGGATCGCGGCGTCGGCCTTCCAGCCGGGTTCGAGCAGATAGTGGACACGCAGCCGGCGGTTCCGCGCTGACAGTTCGGCGTGATAGCTGCGCCCAGTGCCACCCGCCTCCGAGAACACAAGGATGCGCTTCAGGTCGTCCATGAAGGCGGCGGTCTCGGCGAGATTGGCGGAGGCGGCGCGGTTCTCTACGACGAGGCGGTCGCTTTTGCGCACGACGCGGCGCGAGCGTCCGGTCACTTCGGCGACGAGGTCGGTGCCGAAGCGCTGGACGATCTGGTCAAGCGCACCGGGCACCGGCGGGAGCGAAGCCAAACGCTCGATCAGCTCGTTGCGGCGGGCGACGGCCTCGCGGCTTTGCACAGGCTGGCCGTCCCGAAAGACGGGCCGGGACGAGAGATTGCCCTCGCTGTCGGTGAACGGCTCGTAGAGTTGCACCGGGAAGGAGTGGGCGAGGTAATCGAGAACGTACTCGCGCGGCGTGATGTCGACGCGGACGTCGTTCCAATCCTCGGTCGGAATCTCGGCGAGCCGGCGCTCCATCAGCGCTTCGCCGGTCGAGACGATCTGGATGACGGTGGCGTGGCCGTCGGCCAGGTCTTGCTCAATCCGGCGGATCAAGGTCGGCGTCTTCATCGAGGTTAGCAGATGGCCGAAGAAGCGCTGCTTGGCGCTCTCGAAGGCCGAGCGGGCCGCCGACTTCGCCTGCCGGTTCAGCGTGCCGCTCTCGCCGGTGATGTTGGCGGCCTGCATCGCCGCGTCGAGGTGATTGTGGATGATCGAGAACGCCCCGGCATAGGAATCGTATATGCGGCGCTGTTCATCGGTGAGCTGGTGCTCGATCAGCTCATACTCGACGCCGTCATAGGAAAGCGAGCGGGCGGTGTAGAGCCCGAGCGAACGCAGGTCGCGGGCCAACACCTCCATGGCGGCGACACCGCCATCCTCGATCGCCTCGACGAATTCGGCGCGGGTGGCGAAGGGGAAGTCCTCGCCGCCCCAGAGGCCGAGCCGCTGGGCGTAGGCGAGATTGTGGACGGTCGTCGCGCCGGTGGCCGAGACATAGACCACGCGCGCCTTGGGCAGGGCGTGCTGGAGGCGCAAGCCCGCGCGGCCCTGCTGCGAGGGGGCGACGTCGCCGCGTTCGCCCTTGCCGCCACCGGCGTTCTGCATGGCGTGGCTCTCGTCGAAAATAATCACTCCGTCGAAGTCGGAGCCCAACCATTCAACGATCTGGCGGACGCGCGAAACCTTCTCGCCACGGTCGTCGGACCGCAGCGTAGCGTAGGTTAAAAATAGGACGCCTTCGGCCAGCCGGATCGGTTTGCCCTGCGCGAACCGCGAGAGCGGCGTGATGAGCAGGCGCTCCATGCCGAGGGCCGACCAGTCGCGCTGGGCATCCTCCAGGAGCTTGTCGGACTTCGATATCCAGACCGCCTTGCGCCGGCCCTTCAGCCACTTATCGAGAATGATGCCAGCCGACTGACGGCCCTTGCCGGCGCCGGTGCCGTCGCCCAGCATGAAGCCGCGGCGAAAGCGGACGGCGTTCGGCGCATCGTCGCGGGACGCGGTGACGAGATCGAAGGTCTCATCCACGGTCCAGGCGCCGGCGAGATAGTCGCCATGCGCCTCGCCGGCGTAGATCACCGTCTCGAGTTGGGCGTCGGAGAGGAGGCCGTCGCTGACGAGGTCGATCGGCAACCGCGGCCGATAGCTCGGCTTCGGCGGCGCGACCGAGGCCATGGCGGCGGACTGCACCAGCTTGGTCGGGTGCGCCTGGGCTCCGAGAATCTGGATCGATTGGAGCCGATATTCCTCATAGATCGCATCGCTGAGGAGCGCGCTTTCGGGCGACGTCCAGTTGATCGTCTCATAGGCGAGATCGATCGCCTCCGGATCGGCAACGGACGGCTTGACCGGCCCCGCCGCAGCGGCACGCGCGAGATAGCCCCGCACCGTCCGCGGTGCGGCGGCGGCCGACATGGCGATGGCGAGGCTCGGCGCGAGCGCCAGGCGCGCCGGAACGTGCTCGGCGATCCAGCTCAGCAGCGTGGCCACGTCAGGCGCGATGCCCCGCGATTCCGGCAGGGTGGCCGGGTTCTCGGCGGGCGTCTTGTCGATGACGATCAGCCGCGTGTCGATGGTCGTGCCGTGCTTGGCATAGACCGCGCCGTCGATCGCGGCGGTGAAGACGATGCGGCCGCGTTCCTGCAGATGGACGAAGGCGTCGCGCCAGGCCGGGGCGTCGGGCCCGAAGTTTGCGCCGGTGATCGCCACCAGCCGCCCGCCGTCGGCGAGGCGGGCCAGGGCCGAGGCGATGTGGCGATAGGCGGTGTCGGCCATGCGGCCGGCGACGTTGGCCATCGCCGAGAAGGGCGGATTCATCAGGACGACGCTCGGGACGACGGCGGTATCGAGGTGATCGTCGATCTGAGCTGCGTCGAAGCGTGTGACGGACACGCCCGGAAAGAGGGAGGAAAGCAGCGTCGCCCGGGCCTCGGCCAACTCGTTCAGGACAAGCGCACCGCCGGCGATCTCGGCCAGGATGGCGAGGAGGCCGGTTCCCGACGAAGGCTCCAGTACGCGCTCCGTCGGGCCTATCGCAGCCGCGATCAGTACCGCGAGGCCTAGCGGGGTCGGCGTCGTGAACTGCTGGACGGTCTCGCTCTCG
>JADCGM010000250.1 GCA_020249025.1 Alphaproteobacteria bacterium | reverse complement strand
TGGCCGGCTGCTCTGGCAGCTGCTGATGCTCGATCAGTCGATGACGCGGCTGGTCGGCCTGCAGCCGGCGAAGGCGGCGGCCTGACGATGCTCGACCGGCGGACGGTGATCGCGGCGCTGCCGCTGTTGGGGGCGGCGGGGCTGATCGACTCGATCGCGCGAGTGAAGCCTTCGGTCGTCGGCATCACCACCGTCGACATGACGCGCATGGTCGCGCCGCAGCTGAAGGGCACCGGCTTTGCGGTTGGCGACGGCACGCGGATCGTCACCAACCACCATGTCGTCGACAACAGCGCCGCGCAGACCGCCTATTTCGTGCTGTCGCCGACGGCGAACGGCGTCACCCGCCGCACCGCCCGGGTGCTGCGCACCGATCCGGTGCACGATCTGGCGCTGCTCGCCATCGACGGTCCGCCGCTGCCGCCGGTGCGGCTGCGCGAGGAGGCGGCACTCGTCCCCGACGGGACCGAGGTCGTGATCACCGGCTTTCCGATCGGGGCGGTACTGGGCCTCGTCCCCGCAACGCAGCGCGGCATCGTCGCCGCCACCACGCCCAACCAGAGCGCGCTGCCGCATTCCTCGCTGCTCGATGCCGCCGCCATCCGCGCCGCGCGCTTCCCGGTCTATCAGCTCGACATGGTCGCCTATCCGGGCAACAGCGGCAGCCCGCTCTATCGCAGCGACAATGGCGAGGTGATCGGCATCCTCAACAGCGGCTTCGTGAAGACGACGAAGGAGCGGGTGATCTCGGATCCGAGCGGCGTGAGCTTCGCGATTCCGGCGACTTACATCCGGGCGCTGATCGCGGGCTAGTTGGCCTGCTTGTCGCCGTCGACGGCGGCGTTTTGGACTGCAAGCAGCGCCGGATCGGGGCCGACGGTCGCCGAGACGGTCATCGCTGTCGGCTGCACCGGCGCGACCGGCGTCAGGTCGCTACGGCCGCTCAGGACAAGGTGATAGACAAGCACCATCCCGGCCCCGAGCCCGAACACCAGCCCGGCCAGCCAAACGACGATCGAGCCGTTGACGCGGCTGTCGTCCGTTCGGGGGTTGCGCTGCTGCATCGAAAGACCTCGTGACACGCCTGCGACGGACTGACGCAAGGCGCGTGCCAGCGCTGCCTTCCAACACCGAAACAAGGGCTTATCGAAACGGGGACGGAACGATGGCTTCGGAACTGTAAAGAATCCTGACGGAGTCAGGCCGGACCGGCGTAGCGCGCCGCCATGAAGGTCAGCCCGTCGGGCGGGGCGTTGAGCCCGAGCGCGGCGCGGTCGGCAGCCTTCAGAGCGGCCTCCAGATCGTCCGCCGTCCAGCGCCCGCAGCCAACCATCATCAGGCAGCCGACCATCGACCGCACCTGATGGTGAAGGAAGGAGCGCGCCTCGGCGAAGACCGCGACCTCGTCCCCCGATCGCACGACATCGAGCCGGTCGAGCGTCTTCACCGGGGACGCGGCTTGGCAGTAGGCCGCCCGGAAGGTCGTGAAATCATGCTGGCCGAGCAGGCGCTTGGCCGCTGCGTCCATCGCTTCGGAGTCGAGCGGCTGCGGCACCCGCCAGGCGAGGCCGGTGTCGATGGTCAGCGGCGCACGGCGGTTGACGATGCGGTAGCGATAGGCGCGGCCGATGCAGTCGAAGCGCGCGTGGAAGCCCGGCGCCTCGACGCAGTCGACAATGGCGACTGGGGCGGGGCGGGCGCGGGCGTTGATCGCCTCCATCAACCGGAACGCGTCGATGTCCTTCTCGATATCGACATGCGCGACCTGCCCGACGGCATGGACCCCGGCATCGGTGCGACCGGCCGCATGCAGGACGACGGTCTCCCCCGTGACGGCTGCGATCGCGTCCTCGATCGCAGCCTGAACGCTCGGACCGTGCGCCTGGCGCTGCCAGCCCATGAACGGCCGCCCGTCATATTCGACGGTGAAGCGGAAGCGCCGGGTCACGTCAGCCGGGCGCCCGCAGCGACGGGCGAGCCGCGCAGGAAGTCGGCCACCGCCATGCGCGGCTTGCCCGCCGGCTGGACGGTGCGCGGCCGCACCGCGCCGTTGCCGCAGCCGATGGTGAGGCGATCGTCCAGCGTCACCCCCGGCGCGCCCGATGCCACGACGACCTCGGGATCGAACAGCTTCAGCCGGAGCTCGCCGAGTTCCGCATAGGCGCCGGGCGCCGGATCGAAGGCGAGGATGGCGCGCGCCACCGCCTCGGCATCGGCGCCGAAGTCGAGCTTCGCCTCGGCCTTGTCGATCTTGCTCGCGTAGGTGACGCCGTCCTCGGGCTGCGGGGTGGGGGAGAGGTTCGGCAGATGCGCCAGCGCCGCGACGATGAGCTCGGCGCCCATCCAGGCGAGTTCGGTCGTCAGCGCTCCGGCGCTCTTGCCCGAGACCGGAGTCGTCCGCTTGAGGAACATCGGGCCCGTATCCAGCCCGCGCTCCATCCCCATGATCGTGACGCCCGTCTCGCCGTCACCTGCGAGGATCGCGCGCTGGATCGGCGCAGCGCCGCGCCAGCGCGGCAGCAGCGAGGCGTGGATGTTGAGACAGCCGCGCGCCGGCGAATCGAGGATCGCCTGCGGCAGGATCAGGCCATAGGCCGCGACGACCGCCACATCGAGGCCGAGGGCCGCGAAGTCGGCGCGGTCCTCGTCCGCTTTGAAGTTGACCGGCGTGCGGACCGCGATTCCCAGCGCTTCGGCGCGGCGATGGACCGGCGAGGGAGTCAGCTGCTTTCCACGGTTCGCAGGGCGCGGCGGTTGGGTATAGACTGCCGCCACGTCGTGACCGGCGGCGACCAGCGCTTCGAGCGCCGGTACCGCGAATTCGGGGGTTCCCATGAAGGCGATCCGCATAGGGGCGGGAGTTAGGCCGATGCGCCCGCGCGTGCAACGCCCTTGCCGCGGATCATGAGAAACCCCATATCTCTCAAGAATTTAAACGGGGTTTCCTGAGATATGGCTTCACCTGAAATCGATGCGCTGACGCAGGCGCTGGCGCGGCTTCCGGGCCTCGGGCCGCGGTCGGCGCGGCGTGCGGTGCTGCATCTGCTGAAGCGGCGCGAGACCGCGCTGGCCCCGCTGGTGCGTGCGCTGCAAGCGGTCGAGGCGAGCATGGCGACCTGCCATGTCTGCGGCAACGTCGATACCCGCGATCCCTGCGGCGTCTGCACCGACGCCCGGCGCGATCCGGCGCTGCTCTGCGTGGTGGAGGAGGTCGCCGATCTCTGGGCGCTCGACCGCGCGCGCCTGTTTCCGGGGCGATATCATGTGCTTGGAGGTCGTCTTTCAGCTCTGGATGGCGTTCGCCCCGAGGATCTCAACATCGACGGCCTCGTCAGCCGGGTCGCTGCCGGCGGGGTCGAGGAGGTGGTGCTCGCCATGAACGCCACGCTCGAAGGGCAGACGACGATGCACTATGTCGCCGAGCGGCTGGAGGGCATGGGCGTTCGCATCAGCCAGCTCGCGCACGGCATGCCCGTCGGCGGCGAACTCGACTATCTCGACGAGGGCACACTGGCGCAGGCGCTGCGGGCGCGCCGTCCCGTCGCTTGATTCGCCCTCGCGCCCGGCTTACCTGACCGCCATGGCCATTCTTCCGATCATCGAGACGCCCGATCCGCGGCTGCGCACCATCTCCACCCCCGTGGAAGCGGTGGACGACGATCTGCGCCGGCTGATGGATGACATGCTGGAGACGATGTACGCTGCGCCCGGCATCGGGCTGGCCGCGATCCAGGTCGGCGTCCCCAAGCGCGTCCTCGTCATCGACCTCCAGGAGGAGGAGGACGAGGAAGGCAAGCCGATCAAGAACCCGCGCTACTTCGTCAATCCCGAGATCGTCTGGGAGTCCGAGGACGCCTCGACCTACAACGAGGGCTGCCTGTCGGTCCCCGAGATGTATGCCGAGGTCGACCGGCCGAAGTCGGTGACCGTCAAGTGGCTCGACTATGACGGCAAGTCGCACGAAGAGACGCTCGACGGCCTGCTCGCGACCTGCATTCAGCACGAGATGGATCATCTCGAGGGCATCCTGTTCGTCGATCATCTGTCGCGGCTGAAGCGCGACATGCTGCTGAAGAAGCTCGAAAAGCTCCGCCGGCAGAAGCGCGCCGCCTGAGGCGCGGGGCGAGGGGGCAGCACCGATGGCAGCCGCGCTCGAAGGCGTCCGCGTTCTCGACCTGTCGCGCGTCCTCGCCGGGCCATGGTCGACGCAGATCCTCGCCGATCTCGGCGCCGATGTCCTCAAGATCGAGACACCGGGCCGCGGCGACGACACCCGCGCCTGGGGGCCGCCCTATCTCAAGGGGCCGGACGGCACCGACGAGCTGGGCGAGAGTGCCTACTATCTCTCCTGCAATCGTAACAAGCGCTCGCTTGCCGTTGATCTTGCGAGCAAATCGGGTTCGGACCTGATCCGTCGCCTCGCCGCCGAGGCCGACATCGTCGTCGAGAATTTCAAGGTCGGCGGGCTCGCCAAATACGGCCTCGACGCGGCCTCGCTCCATGCGATCAACCCGCGGCTCGTCTATTGCTCGATCACCGGCTTCGGCCAGACCGGGCCCTACACGCAACGCGGCGGCTATGATTTCGTCGCGCAGGGGCAGGGCGGCTTCATGAGCGTGACCGGCGAGGCCGACGGCGGACCCTTGCGCGCCGGCGTCGCCATGGCCGACCTGTCGACCGGGCTCTACGCGACGGTCAGCATCCTCGCCGCGCTCCGCCATGCCGAGCGCACCGGCGAGGGCCAGCACATCGACATCTCGCTGCTCGACACCCAGATCGCCATGCTCGCCAACCAGGGCATGAGCTATCTCGTCGGCGGCGTCGTTCCCGGCCGCCTCGGCAACCGCCACCCGACCGTCGTCCCCTACAAGACCTTCGAGGTCGCCGACGGCGTCATCATCATCGCGGTCGGCAACGACGGCCAGTTCCGGCTGCTCTGCGACGAGTTGGGCCTCGCCGGCGTCGCCGACGACCCGCGCTTCGCTCGCTCCCGCGACCGCCTCGCCAACCGGGACGCCATCGAGGGGATCGTTCAGGACGCAGTCCGCGCGCTGCCCGGCAAGCCACTGATCGAGCGCCTGACCGCGCGCGGCATCCCGGCCGGCCCGGTCAACCGGCTCGACGAGGTGTTCGCCGACCCCTTCGTCGCGGCGCGCGGCACCGTTCATCGCTTCCGCCGCGCCGACGGCGTCGAGATTCCGTCCGTCGCCTTTCCGGCCAAACTCTCCGCGACGCCCGCCGACATGCGCCGCGCGCCGCCGAAAACGGGCGAGGGCGGGGCGGAGGCGCTCGGCGAATGGCTCGGGCTTGACGCCAGTGGCTACGACAGTCTGAAGGCGAGCGGCGCGTTCGGCTGACCTAGAGGCGGGCGAGCGTCAGATCGCGCCGGTCGCCGACCCATGCCGCATCGAGCGCCTTGAGGGTCGCCCGGCGATCGGCATGCTCCCCGATCCGGCGCTCCGCCTCGGCCAACCCGTACAGCGCCCAGCCATTGCCGCGCGAGCGCGACAGCGCCTCAAGGAAGGTCTGGCGGGCGCCGTCCGCATCGCCCGCGGCCAGCTGCGCCGCGCCGAGCGACTGGCGGACCGGATAGTACCAATAGGGCGGCTCCGTGTAGGGAATCCGGTCTTCGATCACGACCGCCGCCCGGTAGGCGCGGCTGGCGTCGTCATACTGCCCCTGCGGATAGGCGAGGCGGCCGCGCGCGACATGCTCGGCGATCTCCAGCAGATCGGTGGCCGGGACGCCGCCCGCCGCGAGGCCGCTGAAATCGACGGTCTGGCGGATGCGGCGCAGTTCCGCGGTCTCCTGCTCGAAGCCCCGCGCGTCCCGATTCAGGGCATGGGCGACGGCGCGCGCGTAGCGCCACCTGCCTGTCAGCTACGGCATTCGCGCATCCGAGGCCGGCTGCGCAAGGATCTCGGCCGGGGTGCTGAACTGCGCATGCGCGAAGGAGGGTGCGGCCCACACGACCTGCACCCAGGGGACGGCGAGCGCCACGTCCGCTCCCAGCAGCGTCTTCAACCGCTCCGACCCGGCGATCGCGGTCGCCTTATCGCCGCCCATCTGCGCCGAGGTGACGATGAAGTGCACATTGTGGGGATAGTAGCCGTAGCGATAGAGGCTGCGGTCGTTCGTCGTGCGCGTCACCCCCGGGCCTCGCGAGGTTACCAGTCGGGGCAGCGGTGGTCGCCCATCAATCGGATCGAGCGGCACGGCCGCAGAAAGCTGGCAGAACGCGAGGCCATCTCGCGTGACGCGAAATCCATGACTTAACTTTGGCTAATTTCCGACTTGGCCGTCGCAGAACCGAAGCCCTGGGCGAACCGGTCGGCTGATCGACAGCGCCGGGAGCGTCTCGGGTCGAAGCTCCATCGGTCGTGGATGGCGCCAGCTTTGAGGCGCGTCGATCAGGCTGCCTGCACCTGCCTCGGGTCAGCCGCAGTGTCTACATGGCCGGTGAGGTCGATGTCGCCGGGCGCGAGTTCGATCCTGAGTTCGTCCGGTTCTCGCGTTCAGGCGGTCATGATGTTTCTGTCAGGGCGTGAATTTGAACATGCGCCCGCCGAAGCTGTAGTCGGTCTTGCGCGGTTTCCACCCCGGTTGGCCCATTCTGGCGGCCCAGGCGGCGTGAGCCGACCGCATCAGTTCCGCCTTGCGCTTGTTGACCGCGACCAGATTGCGCGTCTCGTGCGGATCGCGGCGGAGGTTGTACAGGAACTCGTTGCCGTCGAGATCGCGGACGAACTTCCAGTCGCCTTCGCGCATGGCGGCGATGGGCTGGGTGCGCCAGAACAGCGGGCCCCTAGCCGCCTTCGATTGCAGCTGGGCGATGATGTCGGTCCCGTCATATTCACGATCCGCAGGCAGCTTGAGACCTGCTGCGGCTACGGCCGTCGGAAAGATGTCGAGGCTGGAGACCGGACGATCGATCACCTGCCCGGGCTTCACCTTGGCCGGCCAGCGCAAGATGAACGGTACCCGGACGCCGCCTTCGAGATAGGTGAGCTTGCCGCCTGACAGCGGCTCCGTGCTGCAGAGATCCGGAATATAGGCCGCGCAACCGTTGTCGCTGAGCAGCACCACGATCGTATTCTCGGCCTTGCCCCTGGCCTCGAGATGCCCGAGCACGCGGCCGATGCCCGCATCGAGCTGCGCGATCATCGCGGCGTAGACGCGGTTCTGCTTCGACTCGATGTTCGGAAAGCGGTCGAACCACTCCCGCGTGGCCTGCAACGGCGTGTGCGGCGCGGGGTGCGCGAGATACAGGAAGAAGGGGCGGTCGCCGCTGCCGTCGATGAAGCGGATCGCCTCCTCCGTGATCAGGTCGGTCATATGGCGGTTGCCAAGGTCGACGATCTTGCGGTCGGGCCCGGTCACCAGCTGCTCGGTTTCGCCGACGACCTGATAGGGCTGCGCGAGCTCGCGGCTGTCGCCCGGCTTCGACGGCGGGAAGGCATTGACCACGTCCGGCGCGTCGGGGTGCATGAAGTTAGTCTGGCCCGTCAGCAATCCCCAGAAGTGATCGAAGCCGCGATTGGTGGGATAATGCTCGTCGTTCCAGCCGAGGTGCCATTTGCCGACGATGCCGGTCCGGTAACCTCCGGCGCGCAGCACGTCGGCCAGCGTC
>JADCGM010000025.1 GCA_020249025.1 Alphaproteobacteria bacterium | reverse complement strand
GGCCTCGGCACCAAGCGTGGCCGCAAGCGGTAAGCGCAGGGCAGCCGCCAGCTTCCACAACATAGCGCCCGCCATCCCCGGCTTCGCGGGGATGGCGGGTGTTTTGTTTTCAGGACGTGCCGCCTTGCCGTCCGGTCGTTGCGCCGCGGGACCGTGGCCGCTAAGCGGGCGCGTCGTTTTCACTATCGAACGGGATCGGGCGGGTGTCTCAGGGCAAGAAGCAGGCGGGCAGCATCAAGAAGGTGGTTCTGGCCTTCTCGGGCGGGCTCGACACGAGCGTCATCCTCAAGTGGCTCCAGCAGACCTACGCCTGCGAGGTCGTCACCTTCACCGCCGATCTCGGCCAGGGCGAGGAGCTGGAGCCGGCGCGCGCCAAGGCGCAGCTGCTCGGCGTCAAGGAGATCTTCATCGAGGATCTGCGCGAGGAGTTCGTCCGCGATTACGTCTTCCCGATGATGCGCGCCAACGCGCTCTACGAGGGCCAGTATCTGCTCGGCACCTCGATCGCGCGCCCGCTGATCGCCAAGAAGCAGATCGAGATCGCCAAGCGGGTCGGCGCGGATGCGGTCAGCCACGGTGCGACGGGCAAGGGCAACGACCAGGTCCGCTTCGAGCTCGGCTATTATGCGCTCAACCCCGACATCAAGATCATCGCGCCGTGGCGCGAGTGGGACCTGACCAGCCGCGAGGCGCTGATCGCCTTCGCCGAGGCGCACCAGATCCCGATCCCGCGCGACAAGCGCGGCGAGTCACCCTTCTCGACCGACGCCAACCTCTTGCACACCTCGTCGGAGGGCAAGGTGCTGGAGGACCCGTGGGAGGAGGTGCCGGACTATGTCTATTCGCGCACCAACAACCCCGAGGACGCGCCCGACGCGCCGCAGATCGTCACCGTCGACTTCGAGCGCGGCGATGCGGTCGCGGTCGACGGCGTCGGCATGTCGCCGGCGACGCTGCTCGCGCATCTGAACGACCTCGGGCGCACGCACGGCATCGGCCGCCTCGATCTCGTCGAGAACCGCTTCGTCGGCATGAAGTCGCGCGGCATGTACGAGACGCCGGGCGGCACCATCCTTCACATCGCGCATCGCGGCATCGAGCAGATCACGCTCGACCGGGGCGCGGCGCACCTGAAGGACGAGCTTGCGCCGCGCTATGCCGAGCTCATCTACAACGGCTTCTGGTTCTCGCCGGAGCGCGAGATGCTGCAGGCCGCCATCGATCTTTCGCAGCAGCATGTGACCGGCACCGTGCGGCTGAAGCTCTACAAGGGCCAGGCCTGGGTGATCGGGCGCAAGTCGCCGAACTCGCTCTACAGCTCGCGCATCGTCACCTTCGAGGACGACGCCGGAGCCTATGACCAGCGCGACGCCGAGGGCTTCATCAAGCTCAATGCGCTGCGCCTGCGTCTGCTCGGCCGCCGCGGGCAGGCCTGAGGGTGAAGGAGGCCGACGTCCGCGCCGCCGTCGCCGCCTATGCCGCGGATTGGGCGGCGTTCGACGCCGAGGCGCTGCTCGACCATTTCGCGCTGCCGCAGATCGTCTACGCCGAAGGCTCGACCGCGTTCATCGAAAGCGAGGACGAGGTCCGCGCCGGGATCGAGGCGACGCTGGCGCTCTACCGCGAGAAGGGCGTCGAGGCGATGACGGCGACCGACACCCATGTCGAGCCGCTGCCCGACGGCGCGGCGCGCGCGGTCGTCCACTGGCGGCTCGACGATGCGGCGGGGCGCGAACTGCTCGCGTTCAAGACGCTCTACACGCTGGTCGAAGACGACGAAGGCGAGCCGGCGATCGTGGCGATCGACGCCGACGGCGAGACGCTGGCGCGCCGCAACGCCGGCTGGGAATAAGTTCCCCTCCCCAAAGGCAAGGACTTAGGCCTTCGCCAGCGATCCCCACGGCCCGGTCACCGCGAAGGTGAAGCCGGGGGTCTGGACGTTGACGAAGAGCGTGCGGCCGTCGGGGGAGAAGCAGACGCCGCAGAACTCGCCTTTGCGGATGTGGGCGTTGCGCGCGAAAGTGAGGATCTCGCCCTTCGGGCTGACGAGGCGCAGGAAGTTGTCGCCGTCCGAACCGCCGTCCTCGCAGACGAACAGGCCGCCCCAGGGGGCGACGCACATGTTGTCGGGCATGTCGATGAGCGCGCGGTCGCGCGGCTCGGCGAGAAGCGTCATCTCGCCCGTGTTCGCGCCCGTCGGACGATAGCGGAAGATCTGGCCCTTGGCGTTGGCGCCGCCCTCGGTGCAGCTCAGGTAAAGGGTGCCGTCGGCATCGATGGCCAGCCCTTCGCCGCGCACGAAGCGCGTGCCGCCGCCGGCTACCGTGCGCAGGCGCAGATCGTCCTCGGGGCTTTCGGGGTTGGGCAGATCGATCCAGGTCGCGGGGCGCGCGGTGCCGGGCGTCCAGCTCTTGTCCCAATTGGCCGAATCCGGCGTGCCGCGCACCGCACAGCCCTGCAGCCTGCCGCCGGCCGCCAGCTTGCCACGGACGTTGGGAATGAAACGGTAGAGCGCGCCGTCCTCGCGGTCCTCGCTCAGATAAACGACGCCCGTCTTCGGGCAGACCGCGGCGGCCTCATGGTTGAAGCGGCCCATCGCCTTCAGCGGCACCGCCTTCACCGCCTCGCGCGCGGCGGACGGCACTTCGAACACCCAGCCGTGGCCGTCGACGATCCTGTCCGCGCCGGTGCGGCGCGGCTCCTCGCAGGTCAGCCACGATCCCCAGGGGGTCGGGCCGCCGGCGCAGTTGGTGCTGGTCCCGGCGAGCGACATGAAGCTGTGCTCGATGCGGCCCTGCCGGTCGAGGACGAGCGTCGTCGTGCCACCGACCGAGTCGGCGCTGAACACCTTGTCGCGCAGCCAGGCCGGCGGCGCGCCGGGCTCCCAGGCGCGTCCGGAATGCTCGGGCCAGAGCTCGTGATTGCGGACGAGGACGGTGCGCCCGCCGCGGCCCGAGAAGGCGGCCATGCCGTCGAAGCGCGCCGGGGTCGGCAGGCCATCGCTCATCGGATCGCCGGCGCGGCTAACGACGCGGTAGGAAAAGCCCTTCGGCAGATCGAGCAGGCTGTCGGGATCGGGGATCAGTGCGGCGTTCTTCACCGGCGGTTCGTTGGCGAAGACGCGGCTGAGCCCGCCAAGGGCGAGGCCGGCGGCGCCGGCGCCGAGCAGCATGCGGCGATTGAGAAGGGTCATGTCGTCCCCGTTAGCCGCGGCAGATGGCGGCGTCATGACGAATCAGAGGCCGAAGCTGAGCTTGATGCCGTCGACGATGAATTGGGCGGCGAGCGCGGCGAGGATGACGCCGAGCAGCCGGGTGATCATCGCTTCGAGCTTGCGGCCCATCAGGGCGAGCAGCGGGCCGGCCGCGATCAGCGACACGCAGGTCAGCAACAGGATAGTCCCGAGCGCGCCGAGGACGACGAGCGTCTCCGTCGTCCCGCTCGACCGCGCGGTCATCAGCATCACCGAGGCGATGGAGCCCGGCCCCGCGATCATCGGGATCGCCATCGGGAACACCGACACGTCCTCCGGCTCGGTCTTGCCGTCGGCCTCGCGCGCGATCTCGTCGGCGCGCTTTTCGCGGCGCTGGGTGCGGGTCTCGAAGACCATGTCGATGGCGATGAGGAACAGCATGACGCCGCCGGCGATGCGGAAGCTGTCAAGGCTGATGCCGAGCGCCTTCAACAGCGGTTCGCCGAGCAGCGCGAAGAACAGCAGCACCGCGGCGGCGACGAGCGTCGCGCGGATCGCCATCACCCGCCGCTGCGCCTGCGTGGCGGTATTGGTCAGGCTGGCGAAGATCGGCGCGCAGCCCGGCGGATCGATCACCACGAAAAAGGTGACGAGCGCCGAGATGAAGAGTTCGGTCACATCCCCTCCGGCGGGGCGAGGCCGGCGCGGACATGGGCGGCGACGAGGGTGTTGCGCAGCAGCACCGCGATCGTCATCGGGCCGACGCCGCCCGGCACCGGCGTGATCGCGCCCGCGACCTCGGCGGCGCTGGCGAAATCGACATCGCCGACGAGCCGGGTCTTGCCTTCCTCGGCGGCCGGAACGCGGTTGATGCCGACGTCGATGACGATGGCGCCGGGCTTGATCCAGTCGCCGGTCATCATGTTCGGGCGGCCGACCGCGGCGACGAGGATGTCGGCGCGGCGGGTGACGGCGGACAGGCCCTTGGTGCGCGAGTGCGCGACCGTCACCGTGCAGTTCTCGGCGGTCAGCAGCTGCGCCATCGGCTTCCCGACAAGGTTCGATCGCCCGACGACGACCGCATCGAGCCCCGAGAGGTCGCCCAACCGGTCCTTCAGCAGCATGAGGCAGCCGAGCGGAGTGCAGGGCACCATCGCAGCGCGGCCGGCGGCGAGGCGGCCGGCGTTGATCGGATGGAGGCCATCGACGTCCTTGGACGGATCAATCGTCTCGATCACCGCGATCTCGCGGATATGCGCGGGGGCGGGCAACTGGACGAGAATGCCGTCGACCCAGTCGTCCTCGTTGAGCTGGCGAACGAGCGCGAGCAGCTCGGCCTCGCTGGTCTCGGCGGGCAGGCGATGCTCGTAGCTCGCCATCCCGGCCTCGCGCGTCGCGATGCCCTTGTTGCGGACATAGACATGGCTCGCCGGATCGTCCCCGACGAGCACGACCGCGAGCCCGGGCTTGCGCCCGGCCGCCGCCTCGAACGCAGGCACGGCCGCGGCGACGCGGGCGCGCAGATCGGCCGCAAAAGCCTTGCCGTCGATGATCGCTGCCGTCATGCCCCGCTCTCCACCAGCGCCGCGAGCCGCGCGGCCAATGCGGCGGGATCGCCGGCCACCGCCAGCCGCTTCACCCGCGCCTGCGCGCCCGATAGCAGCTTCACATCGCGCTTCGCCACCCCCAGCGCACCGGCGAGGAGTCGAACGACGGCGTCGTTGGCGGCGCCTTCGGCCGGCGGGGCGCTAACCCGGAGGGCGAGAAGCGCGCGTCCGGCGGCGTCGGCGACAAGGCCCTCGATACGGTCGGCGCCGCCGCGCGGGGCGACGCGCACGCTGAGCGTCAGCCCGTCCGCGGTCGCCGTCCAGGCGGTCACATCAGCAGATCGACGGCGAGCCCGCGGATCACAACGTCGCGGACGAAGATGACGGCGAGGATCAGCACCATCGGGGAGAGGTCGATGCCGCCGAGATCGGGGATGACGCGGCGCAGCGGCCGCAGCATCGGATCGAGGAGCCGCTCCAGCCCATAGAGTACCGAGCGGACGAACTGGTTGTGGGTGTTGATCACGTTGAAGGCGACGAGCCAGCTGAGGATCGCCTGCGCGATGACGATGTAGATGAGCAGGGTCAGCAGCATCGTCACGAAATTGATGAGCGCGATCAGCATCCGGATCTCCAGCAGAACTGTGTTGCGGATGTAGGACGCGAGGGCTGGAGGCGCAACGGTGCTGCGCTGGGGCGCAGTGGCGGCAGCGGGTTGTCCTTGACCGTCCGCGGGCGGCGCAATAGCCCTTGGCCATGCCCAACACGCCCAAGCGCCCGAAGGTCATCGTCACCCGCCGCCTGCCCGAGGCCGTCGAGACGCGGATGGCCGAGCTGTTCGATGTGGAGCTGAACTTCGCCGACGAGCCCTACACGCGCGAGCAGCTTGCCGACGCGATGAACCGCGCCGACGTGCTCGTGCCAACGATCACCGACGAGCTCGACGCCGCGCTGTTTGCGGGCGCGGGCGAGCAGCTGAAGCTCGTCGCCAATTTCGGCGTCGGCGTCGATCACATCGATCTGGCGGCGGCGCGGGCGAAGAACATCGTCGTCTCGAACACCCCCGGCGCGCTGACCGAAGACACCGC
>JADCGM010000249.1 GCA_020249025.1 Alphaproteobacteria bacterium | reverse complement strand
GGATCGCGGACCACGCACGGAACCGGCGCGGCCTTGGCCAAGCGCTTCTGCTTCACCAGCAGCTCGAGCGCGCGGTAGCGCCGGCCGCCGGCCGGGATCTCGAACATGCCGGTCTCGGCGCCCTCGGCGTCGAGGACCGGCCGGACGTTCAAGCTCTGGAGCAGCGTGCGCCGGGCGATGTCCTCGGCCAGTTCCTCGATCGAGACGCCGGCCTTTACGCGCCGCACGTTGGACTGGCTCAGCACCAGCTTGTTGAAGGGAATGTCGCGCGAGGACGACAGGGTGATCTTCTGAATGGCAGTAGCCATGGGGGTAGTCTCCGCGGCGGGCGGCCGAGAGCCTCTCTCTCGACCTCCAACCCGCCGCGAAAACCGGCGCAGCCCTCTTCCTCTCGGAGGACCGCGCCGCAAAGCCGACGAACCAGAAAGACACGAAGCCGGAAGTCCGCCTGCCCGCTTTTCCGGATTTCCGGACCTTCAGACCCCGCACATGCCCTCACACTCGTTGGGCCAGAGATCGAGCTGGCCGCGATCGCTGGCGTTGGAGATGTCGGCCTGGTCGAGCGGCACGGCCGAGCGATGCAGGAAGACCTCGCCGCGAATGCCACGAAATCCGGTGCGAATGGCGCGATCGACCAGAACCGCGTCGCCCCAGGCGTCCGGATCGTTGTCCCGCATCCGCCGCCAATGGGCGTCGGAGTGGAAGGGACAGCCGATGCACGCGCTCTTCGGCGGGATGGGATAATCGTGCCGCGTCAGCCAGCGCAGGCAATCCTGCCGCGAGAGGCGCTGTTCGATCAGCGGCCAGCGATTGACCTGCCAGTCCTCGAACGAGGGCTTCATCCGGATCGCCTCGTCGATCGAGATGCCGATCCACTGCTCGACGATCGGCGTGCTCGGAGAGCGCCGTCCTGTCAGGTCGACGAGTTCGCGCACCTTCCGCCGGATCGGCACGATCTTGTAGTCCTTCGTGCATTGCCGGCGGATCATCCCGACGTCGACGCGGTCGGTCGGTAGGATGCGCTCGCCGATCGCCACCAGCTCGCCGTCATCGCCCTCATCGAACACGGGCATGGCCGTCCCGGCCGGCGTGACGTTGCGGGTGAAGGCGGGGATGGACGCCCAGCGCGCACCCTGCGCTCCGGCGATCAGATCGTCGCGGATGTTGCCGGCCGAGACGATGTGGATGGGGAACGGCAGCACATTGGGCGACATGAGCCAGGCCAGGTGCTCATAGACGGCCTTCGGCTCCCAGCCGGTGTCGGAGAAGATGGCGCAGTCGGGCATGGGCCCGACCTCGCCGTCGGCGGCCATCAGCGCCAGCGTGGTCGACTGCACGCCGGCGCCGAGGCTGAGAACGCGAAGCCGGATCGATTCCGACGCAGGCGCGCCGCTGACGGCCGCAGATGTGAGGAGGCCCAGCATCATGCCGCCTCCTGCGCTGTGGTGTTGGCGCTCTCGGTGTCGGGCAGGAAGCCGAGGATCCAGTCCGCCGCCTTGCTGGCCTGTGAGGCGGCGCGCACGACGGCGCGGTTGTCCTCGCGCAGGACCTCGAGCCAGGAGCCGATATAGTCCGCGTGGCGCACGGTCGGAACGATGCCGAGCGACGCGCAGCAGAAGGCGGCGTTCATTTCGGCCACTTATCTGAACAGTCAAGCTGTCTCAGCGGACTTTCATCAGCCGAAACCAGCCGATCTGGCGGCGTTGCGCGGTTTTAGAACGGGTGAGACACTCGGGAGTATCTGGAGGGCTGCTCTTCGCATTGCGGTTCGTGGTTTTTACGACTGCTCAGCGAACCGAATGCGACTGGTGAAGGGATTTCTTTCGTGCAGACTGCTCCGCGGCCGTACCGGTCGACCACCTCACTTACGCTCAAAGCATCTCGCCGATATCTGACGCGCCGCTGGGATATGCGAACATGGTGGTCTTCAACTGCTCTGCCGTCAGCCCTTGCCTGATCGCCAGTGCAAAGATGTTGATCACTTCGTCAGCGTGCGGACCGACAAGATGGGCGCCGAGGATGCGGTCAGTGTCCGCGTCGACCAACGTTTTGAAGCCATACACCGTCTCGGCCTGCTGGCGTGCGGTGAACCAGCCGTCCACGCGCTCGGTCTTTACGCGAACGTTCAGGCCTTTCTCACGCGCCTTGGCTTCGCTCATGCCGACGGCTGCGATCGGCGGGATGGTGAAGGCGACACTCGGAACGCCTGTGTATTCAGGCCTGACCGTGTTGCCGTTGAGCAGGTTCGCCGAGACTACCTTCGCGTCATGGCTTGATACCGGAGTGAGCGGCGGTCCTAGGCCGGCGGCATCACCTGCTGCGTAGACCGCGGGGTTGGAGACGCTTTGCAAAAATCCGTTCAACGCCAGCCGCCCGTTATGGTGCTTTACGCTCCCGGCATCGAGATCGAGCGTCGCGAGCGCCGGCGCCCGACCCGCGGCATGGACGACCAGATCTGCGTCCATATCGAGTTCGCCGTCAGGACAGTCCGCCCGGACGCGATAGCCGTCTGATACCTTCTCAATGGCGGTCACCCCTGCCTGTGTGCGGACATTGATGCCGCGCTCGCTGAACTTGTCCATCAGCCAGCCGACGAGATCGGGGTCGAATTGCTTGAGCATTCGCTTCCCGTGCTGAAGAATTGTGACCTGTGCTCCGGCGCGCGCCGCGATGTGCGAAAACTCGGCCGCGATATAACCGCCGCCGACAAGGACGATGCGTTCAGGCAGGCTCTCCAGTTCCAGGAAGCCTTCATTGGTGATCAGGTGCTGCTCGCCCGGAATGCCGAGCGGCACGGCCTCGGCGCCGGCGGCGATCACGATACGGTCCGCCTCGATCCTCTCTCCTCCGAACTCGAGCGCATTCGGGCCGATAAAGCGAACGTGACCGTGGAAGGCGTGAATCCCTTTGTCGGCAAAGGCTTTCTCACGCTTCTGCGGTACCGGATCGGTGAAGCTGCGCTTGAAGGCCATCAGTCCCGTCCAATCGAGCGTCGCGTCCCCTTCGATTCCACGTCCGCTCATGCGCCAGGCGTGATCAGCCGCCTCGGCGCCGCCGACCATCATCTTCTTCGGATCGCAACCGCGCAAGGCGCAGGTGCCCCCGAAGGGCCGGAAGTCCGCGACGGCGACGCTCCAGCCAGCCGCACGAACCCTGTGTGCTGTTACGATCGCAGCCGTTCCCGTGCCGATGATCGCAAGGTCATATCTCTTCGCCACTAGATCTCCTCCAACATTGTCACGTTCGACATCCGAGCCTTCACGGCTCAGCCGGCGCAGCATGAGAGCTTCGCCACGTCCTTGTCGAAGGCAAGAGCCGCGAGCTTCAGGCCCTCAACGGTGGTGAGATACGGAAAGAGCGTATCCGCGAGGTCGTCGACGGTGAGGCCGTGCCGGATTGCCAGGGCCGCCGTCTGGATGCTGTCGGCTCCCTCCGGTGCGAGGATATGCGCCCCGAGCAGCCGGCCGCTGCCAGCGTCGGCGACGAGCTTGATGAGCCCGCGTGTGTCTCGGGCGGCAATCGCGCGCGGCACCTGGTCGAGACCGATCGTGGAGACACGGACGGCGTGGCCGGCG
>JADCGM010000248.1 GCA_020249025.1 Alphaproteobacteria bacterium | reverse complement strand
GACGCGCAGCGCCTGGCGCAGCATCGGCAGCGACGGATCGACGCCGACGATCTGCGCGTCCGGGAAGGTCTGCTGCAGGCCGACGGTGAAGTGGCCCGAGGAGGTGCCCATCTCGAGGATGCGCTTGTAGTCGCGGCGCGGCAGCTCATCGAGGACGCGGCGGCGCTGCTGGAAAATGTCGCCGGGGAAGTTCTTCGCGACATAGTGGCGGTGGATGAGCTCGCCGTGGATGAAGCCCTGCTGCGGATGGCCGTCCCAGCCGCCGGTGGTGCGGTGGAACCAGACGTCGCGGTAATAGGCGGGCGGGGTCCAGTCCGGATCGGTGGTGAGCGTCGCCGGGCCCTTCGCCTCCAGCGCATCGAGTTCGGGCTCCAGCCGGTCGCGGATCTCCTCGAACGCCTCGCGCGCGACCTTGCCGTGCTCGACGCTGTTGAACGACGACAGGAGGCCCGAGGCGCCGAAGGCATGCGAGTCCCCAAGCGCCGCCGCGACCGCGCCCTGCCGGGCGTCGAGATCGTCGGGGAGCGCATCGGGGGTGACGCCCGCGGCCTGCAGCTCGGCGCCCCATTTGGCGATGAGCGGACGCGACGCCTGGGCGATCCCGACCATGAATTCCATGCCGGCGCGGCCGCGCTGGCGGAGCTCGAACGGAATGGCGCTGTCGACCATGTCAGGCCTCCTTGAGGACGGAGTTGGCGCGGATCTCGGCGAGCTGCTTCTCGTCGAGGCGGTAGAAGAACAGGATGATGACGGCGAGAACCGCCATCGCCGCTGGCACATAGGCGATGCCGACGAGAACGGCCTGGCGGACGCCCTCGTCGCCGATGCTCGACTTGCCGGCGTCGAACTTGGCGACCGACAGCGCGCCGCCGAGGATCAGCGGGCCGATGGCGGCGGCGAGCTTTTCGACGAAGCTATAGAGCGCCGAATACATGCCCTCGCGGCGGAGACCCGTGCGGTGGGCGTCGATCTCCATAGCGTCGGTCAGCATCGACATCGCGAACAGCACGTTGCCGGCAAAGGCGATGCCGGTGCCGAAGCCGCGCAGCATCAGCGCCCAGATCGGCTCGTCGGGGGTGGCGAGCGCCCAGGACAGCGCGGCGACGCCGGTGACGGCGGCCGAGACCATGTAGGCGCCGCGCTTGCCGATCACCTTCGACAGGCGGACGAGCAGCGGCGTCGAGATGAACACCGCGGCGATCATGGCGGCGCCGATGAGGCCCATCAGCGTCAGCGGCCGGCCGAGCACCGAGGCGAGCAGGAAGACGAGCCCGCCCGAGGACGCCGCGATGCCGATGAGCTGAACGAGCTTGACGCTGAGGATGAGCTGGAACGGGCGGTTGGCGAGGAAGCCCTTCACCTGTTCGCGGAACGGCAGCTTGGTGTCGGTCTGCGGCATCGCCGGCGCGCGCGCCGTGGCGGCATAGGCGATGAGCATGGTGACGAGGATCGCGCCCGCGCCCGCGGCAGCGAGCATTGCATAGGCGTCCCAGTCCTTGCCGAGCACCTCGAGCAGCGCGCCGCCGCCCGACTGGACGAGGAAGCCGCCGATCGCCGCGATGACGACGCGGTAGCCATGGATCGACGAACGCTCGTGATAGTCGCGCGTCATCTCGGCCGGCATCGCCATATAGGGCACGTTGAACATCGAATAGCCGGTCGTGTAGATCAGCAGCGCCAGCAGCATGTAGCCGGCCGCGACCAGCCCCGGTCCCTCCGTCATCGACGGGAACGGCCCGATGAAGGGCACGGTGAACACCATCAGGAAGGCCGCGGCCGAGACCAGCGCCCCCCAGAACAGGAAGGGGCGGCGGCGGCCCTTGTCCGACTTCGACCGGTCCGACAGCCAGCCCGAAAAGGGGTCGGTGATCGCGTCGTAGATCTTCGATGCGAAGATGATGAAGCCGGCGACCGCGGGATCGAAGCGCAGCACCGTCGTCATGTAGAAGAGCACGAGCGCGGAGATGCCGTTCATCAGCACCGCGACGCCGAATGCGCCCGTCGCCCAGCCGAGCTTGAGCGAGACGGGAAGCTTGCCGTCGAGCATGGCGGGATTGGCCAGCGGCTTGTGCATCAGCGGCGATCATCCTCCCGAAGCCCGGCCAATACCAGACGCTTCTATCCACACGCTGGATAGGGGGCGGTGGCGGCGGGGAGCGACGGCGGGGTCCGGGCTGACCGCAGGCCGGAGAGTCGGGGACGGCTTCCGTCTCCTCCTCCCCTCCCCGACGGGGAGGGGCCGGGGGAGGGGGCGTCGCCTGCGAAGACAGGCGAACCCAGCTTCCGAACGGTGCACGGCTGTCTTCGCAGCCGAAACACCCTCCCCCGACCCCTCCCTGAAGGGAGGGCAGTGGAGGGGGCTATGGCGAGAAGGCCTAGAAGCGCTCCAGCAGGGTGCCGACGCCGTAGACCTTGTCCTCGATGCCGACGGCGCGGAGCGCGTGCCAGTAGGTGGCGGCGTTGATGGCGATCACCGGCTTGCCGAGCACCGCCTCGGCGGCCGCCGCATAGTGCAGCATCGAGAGGTTCGTCCCGACCTGCACGATCGCGTCGACGTCGGGGCCGTCGAGGCGGGCGACGGTCTCGCGGCAGCGCTCGACCGGCACCTCGGCGATGGCGACGGGGGTGCGGCACTGGAAGCATTCGTCACGCACGACCTCGAAGCCGCAGTCGGTGAGGAAGCGTGCGACCTCGCGGTTGGCGTCGGGGAAATAGGGCGACAGGAAGCTGACGCGCTTCGCCCCGTAGCGCTTTAGCGCCTCGGCGACCGCCAGCGCGCCGGTGGAGACGCCGATCCCGGCCTTCGCCGCCAGCCGGTCGCGGAAGGCGAGCGCGCCCTCCAGCCCGCCGTAGAAGGCGACCGCCGACATGCCCATCACGAGATAGTCGGGCTGGCAGGTCAGCACCGATTTCACCGCCTCGTCGACGGAGGCCGCGATGGTGTCGGTCAGCGTCTTGAACGAGGCGTTGTCGGTGACGTCGAGATTGGGGACGTAGATGCGGCTGTAGTGATTGGTGACGCCGGGCAGGCGCATGTCGTCGTAATCGGGCTGGACGATGGTGTTGGTCGACGGCGCGAGCGCCGCGAACTTGCACCGCCAGCCGCGGGCGTCAGGGGAGCGTTGCATCGGGGTCCTGCGTGCTTCGACTTCGCTCAGCATGAGCGGGGTGGGTGGGGTGCATTTGGGTTGTGCGTGCTTCGACTTCACTCAGCATGAGCGGGGATTGGGGATTGCCCATAGGCTTCTTTTTGCGGCCCACCCAACCCCGCTCATGCTGAGCGAAGTCGAAGCACGCACCAGTCTCACTGGATCGCCCGCGCGTCGTCGAGGCTGCGGAACATCGCCTGGGCGTAGAGATATTCGCGGCGGCGGTCCGGGTCGCGGTTGATCGCGCGCATCTCGTCGTAATGGCGGTCGCGCGCTTCGGGCTCGCGCTGCTCCATCGCCTGCTTGTTGCGGATGGTCTGCGCCTGCACGAAGTTGTTCATCACGGTCCGGCGCTGCCGGTCGTAGAGCGCCAGCAGCGGCTCGGGGGCAGCGCCGTCGAGCAGGATGCGCTTCAGCTTGTCGACGAGGTTCACCGCGTCGTGGATGCCGCTGTTCATCCCGAATCCGCCGAGGGGGTTGTTGAGATGTGCGGCATCGCCCGCCAGCAGCACGCGGCCATGGTCGTAGCGCTGCGCGACGCGCTGGTGGACGCGGTAGATGGTGCGGTGGGCGGTCGCGACCTCGTCGCCGTGGCCGATCAGCCGGTTGAACACATCGCGCTTGGTGTCGTCGGACTTCAGCTCGTCGTCCGGGCGATGCTCGTCGGCAGGGACGAGCACGCGCCACAGCGTCGGGACCCGCAGCAGCACGAGCCACTCGTCGGGATCGGAGACGTAATTGACCGGCGCCAGCGCCTCGAAATGCTTTTCGAGCGGCCAGTCGGTCGACAGGCAGAGGAACTTCTCCGGGTAGGTGAAGCCCTCGAAGCCG
>JADCGM010000247.1 GCA_020249025.1 Alphaproteobacteria bacterium | reverse complement strand
GCGACCGTGGTCGCGCCGCTCTTGGCGTCGACGACCGGGCGGAAGGTGACGATCTTGCGCGTGTAGGGCGTGCCGCCCGGAGTCGCGGCGATCGAATCCTGGTTGGCGAGGTTCTCGGCGATGATCCGCATGCGCAGCGACTGGGCGCGCAGGCCGGAGGCCGAAATGTCGATCGTGCTGGCGAGGTCCACCGGGAAATCTCCTTCGATGGCGCCAGCAGCTAGCCACCCGGCAGTTTAAGCCTAGTAAACCGTCAATTCGGTAGCGGCTCTCGGCAGAAATTGCCGGGCAGGAGCCGCAAGACATGAGCGCCGTCGACGACATCAAGCTCGAACTGACCGCCGAGGTCGGGTCGACCGCCATCACGCTGGGGGCGTTCCTGCGCCTCGGGCGCGGCGCGGTCGTCGCGCTCGACACGCGGCAGACCGACGCCATCGCGCTGACCTATCGCGACCGCGCGATCGCGCTCGGCGACGTTCTCGTCGAGGACGACACCATCCGCGTGCGCGTCCAGCGCCTCGCCTCGGCCTGAGAGAGCGGACCGCGATGGAGTTCCTCGATCTCATCCGCACCTTCGGCGCGCTCGCCGTCGTCATCGGTCTCATGGTCGGCGCGATGTATGCGCTGCGGCGCTGGGGCGGCGGCTGGCTTCCGGTCGCCCCCGCCGGGCAGGCCCGCCGCCTCTCGGTCGTCGAGCAGCTGGCGATCGATCCGAAGCGCCGGCTCGTTCTCGTCCGCCGCGATTCGCGTGAGCACCTTCTGCTGCTGACCGCCGAGGGCGCGATCGTCGTGGAGGCCGGCCATGACGCCTAAGGCGATCCTCCGCGGCGCGGCCGTCGCTGCGCTCGTCTTTGCCGCGCCGGCGATGGCGCAGTCGGTCAACGTCGATCTCGGCAGCACCTCGCTGTCGGGCCGCACCATCCAGCTCGTACTGCTATTGACCGTGCTCAGTCTCGCGCCCGGGCTGCTGATGATGGTGACATCGTTCACGCGAATCGTCGTCGTGCTGTCGCTGCTGCGCAGCGGCCTCGGCACCCAGGCAACGCCGCCCAACGCGGTGCTGATCAGCCTCGCGATGTTCCTGACGCTGTTCATCATGAAGCCGACCTTCGACGAGGCCTGGACCAACGGCGTCGAGCCGCTGAGCCGCGGCGTCATCACCGAGCAGCAGGCCGCCGAACGCATCGGCGCGCCGCTCAAGTCCTTCATGCTGAAGCACACCCGCGCCGAGGATCTGAAGCTGTTCGTCGATCTATCGCGCCAGCCGCCGCCCAAGAGCTGGTCGGAGGTCTCGTTCATGACCGTCGCGCCGGCGTTCATGATCTCCGAGCTGCGCCGCGCCTTCGAGATCGGCTTCATGCTGTTCCTGCCGTTCGTGATCATCGACCTCGTCGTCGCCGCGATCCTCATGGCGATGGGCATGATGATGCTGCCGCCGGCGACCGTGTCGCTGCCGATGAAGCTGATCTTCTTCGTGCTCGTCGACGGTTGGCACCTCGTCGCCGGCTCGCTCATCCGAAGTTACGGCTAGCGGCCCGCGAAAAGCTCCCCCGCTGCCGGCCTCCCCTCCCTGCCCGCCGGCAGCCCCCGAAGGCCCGCGCCCCCTCCCCAGGTCGGCGCGGGCCTTTTCGTAGGGGCGAAACAGGCGGCCGGGGCGCGAAAGTTCACACAAAGTATCAAGCCGGGAGGGGATCAAACCGATCCGTTCGTCAGCCGGGAGAAAGAGCGCGCGCCCGCGACTCGCGAGAGCGGGACGGACGGACGGACGGACGGACGGACGGAGTGTGACCGAGGCGCTGGGCTTTAGGACAGCGATTTCTGTGGGGCGGGCGTCTGCGATTGACGGGGCGCGCGTCGAGCTTGGCCCGACTGCCCTCCCCTAACCCGTCCCGGACGGAAGGGGATGCGTCAGGCCGGGGTGACGGCCTGGACGAGGACGCGTTTGGTGACGCCGGGGCCCAGGGCGCGTTCGGCGGCGGCGGCGACCATGGTGCGGACGCGTTCGAGCGCGACGAAGCGGTTGTCGGGGCCGGCGGCCAGCGGCTCGCGCCAGGCGGTCATGTTGATCTCGTGGCGGACGATGGGGACGAGCTCCTGAAGCCGCGTCGCTTCACCGCCCTTCACCTCGATCGCGATGTCGATGCGCGCATAGCCCGCCAGCCGCCCCTCGGGATCGGCGAGCGGGATCAGCGCGGGGCCGAGCTTCACATATTCGGGCGGCGCCTCGGGATCGGGCGCGGCGGTCTGCGCCGCCTGCCAGCTGTCCCAGCCGACAGCCGCGCCGACGCCCGCCGCGCCGCCCGCGCCGATGCCGGCGATGAGCAGCGCGAGCGTGCCGACGATGCTTGTCTTCGGCTTGGCCGCTGGAGTCGGATCGGACACGGGATCAGCCCCCGAAGCCGACGGTGCGCGGCGTCGCCGGCGCTTCGGTCAGGAGGATGATCGTGATGCGCCGGTTCTCGGCGCGGGTCGGATCGTCGGGGAAGGCGGGCTCGGTGCCGGCGCGCGCGGCGACCGACTGCACGCGATCGGGGCGGAGCCCGGCGGCGAGCAGGATGCCCTGCGCGGCGAGCGCGCGCTCGCCCGAGAGCTTCCAGTTGCCGGCCGGATCGCCGGCCGAATCGCTGTGGCCCTCGATGGCGACGCGCTGGCTCGATCCCGCGATCTGGCGGGCGATCGCGGCGAGCAGCTCGCGGGTGTGGGGGAAGGGCTCGGCGGTGCCGGAGCGGAACATCGGCCGCCGGTCGCGGTCCATGAGCTCGATTCGGATGCCGTCGCGGCGCGCCTGCACCAGAACCGCGTCGCGCGCGCCGGAGGCGTCGGCGGTCGGCTGCAGCGACAGGCGCAGCTCGTCGGCGCGGATGCGCTGGGCGGCGTCGGCGACGCGCGCCTCGGCGCCGTCGGCGGCGCGGCCGCCTTCCGCTTCGGCGGGAGTAGTGAGCGTGATCTGCGCGCCGCTGACCGGCGAGCCGGTTTCGCCCTGCACCGCGCCGGCCCCGCCGCCGCCCGCGCCCGAGCCGCCGTTGCCGCCCGACAGCGGCGAGGGCGCGCTGCCGGAGAAATAGTCTGCGAGGCCGCGCACCGACACCTTCTCCGGGTTGGAGACGAGCCAGAGCATAAGGAAGAACGCCATCATC
>JADCGM010000246.1 GCA_020249025.1 Alphaproteobacteria bacterium | reverse complement strand
TGAAGCGGCCGCGCAGAACGTAATCGCCCGCGACATAGACGCCGGCGAGCGCCAGCAGCACCACGATTCCCAGAAACAACCGACGCCGCAACGACCGACCCCCTGCACATGCCCGCAGCCTGTGTCGCGCCTCCGAATGAGGCTGGCAACCCGTCCGAACCGACGGGTCCGCGGTGCGGACAAACCCGCTGTGACTTCGCCCGCAAGGCGCCGGATGGATTGGACTTTTCAGCACTTCGTGGACTGGAACGGCTGTGTTATCCTCCCGCAATGCGTGCAAGCCGGAACGGCCCGGCTGCGGCCACGCAGGGGACCCGATAGGGGTCTGCCCGCATCGGGGGCGCCGATGCGGACTGGGCGCTGGTCGCAGACAAGACCGAAACCGGGCGGGTCCGTCGACGTTCTGTCGACGGGCGATGCGGCGGCCCGATCGTCCTGCGCCGAACCTTGGGAGAGCGCGGCGTGGACGGAATGGTCCTGACGACGATCGCTGTGATCGCGCTTGCGGCGCTGGTGCTGCTCGCGATGCTCGACGCAAGGCCGCCCCACAACCCCCGTAACGATCGCGATCCCGGCGCTCCGCCAGACCGCTGATCCGGGCGCGACGATTTGCAACCCTTGAGTAGCGGCGCATCTCGCGGCACATCAGGCCTCTGGCTGAAGGCTGGGGGACGTCAATGGCGAGATTTTCGGGGGTTTCGCGACGCGGGCTGCTGGCAGCGTTCGGGGGCGCAGCGATCGGCCTCTCGCTCGGCGGCTGCAGCCGCAAGGAGCTGGAAACTCTGAACTTCTACACGTGGGATACCTATATCGGGAAGACCACGATCGCCGATTTCGAGGCGACGACGGGCGCCGATGTCCGCGCCAGCTATTTCGCCAACGGCGACGAGCTGTTCGCCAAGCTGAAGGCCGGCAACCGCGGCTACGACGTCATCGTGCCCGCGGACGAGGTGGTCACGCGCATGGTCGCGTCGAACCTGCTGCAGCCGCTCGATCTCGCGAAGATTCCCAACATCAAGAATATCGATCCGCGCTTCCTCGATCAGGCCTATGATCCCAAGAACGCGCATTCGGTGCCCTACACATGGCTTGTCCAGGGCATCGGCTACCGAAAGTCGAAGGTCGACGGCGTACCCGACAGCTGGCGCTGGCTGTTCGACAGCGATCGCTACGCTGGCCGGATCGCGCTGCATTCGGAGGCCGCCGATATCATCCGCCTCGGCGCCAAGTACCTGACCGGGCAGATGGCGAATGTCGATCAGGCGCTGTGCGACCGGGTGCGCGACATGCTCATCCGCCAGAAGCCGCGCATCAAGGCGTTCCACGACGACAACGGTCAGGACCTGCTGCTCGCCGGCGACGTCGATCTCGTGCTCGAATACAATGGCGACATCGCGCAGGCGATGACCGAGGATCCCGACATCGGCTTCGTCGTCCCGGGCGAGGGGTCGATGCTCAACGCCGACATGCTGGCGATCCCGACGAATGCGCCCAACCCCGAACTGGCGCACCGCTTCATCGACTTCCTGCTCGACGCCAGGGTCGGCAAGGGCATTTCGGAGACGATCCTCTATCCGACGCCCAATGCCGCGGCGAAGGCGCTGATGCCGGCCGATTATCGCGACAATCCCGTGATCTTCCCGCCCGCCGACGTGCTCGCCAAATGCGAGTGGGGCCGCTTCCAGGGGCCGGAGGCGATCCGCATGTACGAAACCGCGTTCACACAGGTGCGCGCGGCGTGACCGGCCGCCGCGGCGGGCTGTTCTGGGCAAGTCTCGGTCCGCCGGCGCTCTGGCTGGGGCTGTTCTTCCTGCTGCCGATGGCGGCGCTGTGGCTGATGAGCCTCGGCGCGACGCTGCGCGCTGTCGAGGGGCTCTATCTCGCGATCCTGCTCAAATCGGCCGGCATCGCCGCGCTCGTCACCGCCATCTGCCTTATCGCGGGCTTTCCGGTGGCGCTGCTCATCGCCTTTGCGCCCGATCGCGCCAAGCCGTGGCTGCTGCTCGCGGTGATGCTGCCCTTCTGGACCAACCTTCTCATCCGCACCTATGCGCTCGCCGCGATCCTGCGCGATCAGGGGCTGGTCAATCAGGGGCTCGGGCTCGTCGGGCTGCCGCCGCTTCAGATGATGAACACCGATGTCGCGGTGGTGCTCGGCCTCGTCTACGTCCACCTGCCGTTCATGGTGCTGCCGCTCTACGCCGCGCTCGACCGGCTCGACCGCAATTTGATCGAGGCGGCGCTCGATCTCGGCGCCGGGCAGCTGCGCGCCATCGCCACGATCGTGCTGCCGCTGGCCCTCCCGGGCATCGCCAGCGGCATCCTCGTCACCTTCGTCCCCGCGATCGGCAGCTATCTGACGCCCGATCTGCTCGGTGGCGCCGACAGCCAGATGATCGCCAACGTCATCGAGCGCCAGTTCAAGCGCGCCGACGACTGGGCGTTCGGCGCGGCCCTGTCCTTCGTGCTCATCTACCTGACGCTGCTCGCCATGGCGCTGCAATCGCTGGCGGCGCGGCGGCGCGAGGCGGCGGCATGAAAATCGCTCCGCTCGATTACGCCCGCCGCACGCCGCTGCGACTGTGGACGGCCGCCGTGCTGCTGTTCCTCTATCTGCCGCTGGCGGTGCTCGTCGCGTTCAGCTTCAACGACAGCCGCCGCACCGTCGTCTGGCGCGGCTTCACCACCGACTGGTACGCGCGCGCCTTCGCCAACGACGAGCTCATCGCAGCGCTTGGCAATTCGCTCGTCATCGCGGCGCTGTCGACCGCGATCAGCCTTGTCCTCGGCGCGCTTGCCGCCTTCGCGCTGTGGCGCTTCCGCTTCGCGGGCCGCGCCGGCTTCGAAGGCTCGCTGGCGCTGCCGATCGTGGTGCCGGAGATCTGCATGGGCGTCGCCATGCTCGTCTTCTTCGCGCGCATCCTGCCGTGGCCGGCGGGGCTCGTCTGGCCGCTCGATCTCGTGCCCATCGTCATC
>JADCGM010000245.1 GCA_020249025.1 Alphaproteobacteria bacterium | reverse complement strand
TCGGCGAACACCAGCCGCCCGAGCAGTTCGGCCGCCCAGCGGTCCTCGCCCCTGGCATGCGCCGCCTTCGCCAGCGCCAGCACCTTCTTGCCGCCGCCCATCGCCGCAACATAGCGCGGGGCCATGTCCTCCGGGCTCAGCGGATTGAGGTTCACCGGGTTGCCGTCATAGTGGCCCATGTAGCGCTGGTAGACCGCGCGGGCGTTGAAGCTCACCGTCCCGTAGTTGCCGCGGTTGAACCATTCGCGCGCCAGCACGGGCGGCAGAGTCAGCATGTTGCCGATCTCGACGCCGGTATGGCCCTTGTTCATCAGCCGCACCGACTGGTCGTGGATGAACTTGTAGGCGTCGCGGTGGAGCGCCAGCGTCCGCGCCACGTCCGCCTGCCCCCAACGCGGCCAGTGGTGCGAGGTCAGCACCACGTCGCTCTTCGCGCCGTAGCGCCGCAGCGCCTCGGTCAGATAGTCGGCCCAGCCCTTGGCGTCGCGGACCAGCGCCCCGCGCGGCGTCAACAGATTGTGCAGCGAGGAATTGAGGTTCTCCGCCATCTGCAGCGCACGCAGCTCGGGGAAGTAAAGGTTCATCTCGGCCGGCGCCTCGGTGCCCGGCGTCAGCTGGAATTCGACCGTGACGCCGTCGATGACCGCGGTCTCTCCGGTCGCCTTCACATCGTGCGAGGGCGGGATCAGGGTCACCGAGCCGCCGCTGCCGCGCGGGCCGATGCCGGTCCCGACATGCCCTTCCGGCCCCGACGGCAGCGCCGCGCCGAACATGTAGGTCGCGCGCCGCCCCATCGCGGTGCCGGCGATGACATTCTCGCTGACCGCATGTTCGAGGAAACCGGCGGGCGCATAGACCGGAATCTTGCCCGAGGTCACATCGGCCGGATCGACGATGCCCTTCGCCCCGCCGAAATGATCGACATGGCTGTGGGTGTAGATCATGCCGGTGATCGGCAGGTCGCCCAGGTGCTTGCGCACCAGCGCCATCGCCGCCTTGGCTGCCTCGGCCGTCGTCAGCGGATCGATGACGATGAAGCCGGTCTTGCCCTTCACCACCGTCATGTTCGACAGATCGAGCCCGCGCACCTGCCACAGGCCGGGGCGCACCTCGAACAGCCCGTGCTTCGCAGTCAGCACCGCATTGCGCCACAGGCTGGGGTTGACCGTCGGCGGCGCGTCGCCCGTCAGGAACGCCACCTGCCTGAGGTCGCGCAGCACCGTGCCGTCGGCGGCGCGGATGACGCCGTCATCGATGGTGCCGATGAAGCCCTTGGCGGCGCGCTCGAAATCGGCCCTGTCGCTGAAATCGAGTCCCGCGACGCTCGCCGCCTGATCCGCCTTGGTCGCCTCGCTCGCCGGTGCCGCCCAGCCCGCGCCCGCACTTCCGGCCAGCAACGCCGCCGCGATCAATTGCCCCCGCATCTCGCCCTCTCCCGTATTTTGGCGCATGTTTCCCCGGCACGGTGCGGGAGCGCAACATGGCAAAGGTGACGGGGATCGGGGGCATCTTCTACAAGGTCGCCGATCCGGCGGCGACGCGGGCCTGGTACCGCGACATGCTCGGCATCGACGCCAGCGAATGGGGCGCGAACTTCGCGCACGAGGGGCCGGAGGCGATGACCGTCTGGAACCCGTTCAAGGCGAGCACCGACTATTTCGAGCCCAGCCCCGCCCCCTTCATGATCAACTTCCGCGTCGACGACCTCGACACCCTCATCGCCGACCTCGCCGCGAGAGGCGTCGAACCCCTCGGCCGCCTGGACGAAAGCTACGGCAAGTTCGCCTGGCTGCTGGACCCCGACGGCCTCAAGATCGAACTCTGGCAGCAGATCGGGGGGGCATCCTAGCGCCCCTCGCGCGCCGCCTGCTTGCCCACCATGCACACCAGCGCCGCCACCAGCGTCGCCACGCACAGCTGCCACGGGAAGGCCAGCGCCTTCATCGCCGCCGGCAGGCCCAGCGTGTCGACAACGTAGCTTTGCTGCAGCGCGATCGCGACGAAACCCGCCGCGAGCGCCGCGATCACCGAGCGGCTGGAGCCGCGCTTGGTGAACACCGCGGTGAAATAGACGCCGAGCAGCCCGGAATAGGCGAAGGTCATCACCCCCAGCGCGAATTCGAGGAGCGGCGTGTCGGTGTAGCGCTGCCAGTAGAAGCACAGCATCGCCATCGCCAGCAGCACTCCGCCGAGCAGCACGCTCCCGGCCTGCCCGGCGCGCACATAATGCGCTTCCGGCAGCGCCCCGCTCCGCTCCCGCCACGGGCGGTAGAAGTCCTGGATCAGCACCGCCGACATCGAGATCAGCCCCGAATTGACCGCCGCCGCCGCCAGGATCCCGACCGCCACGAAGCCGCGCAGCCCCGGCGGAATCTCGGTCAGGATGAAATGCATGAAGACCGTGATCTTCTCGCCCTGGAAGCTGCTCCCGGAGGCAGCCGCCCCCGCCCCCATCAGATCGGGCCGGTCGTAGAAGACGTAGAGCAGCGAGCCGATGGCGAGGAACAGCGCCACGACCGGGATCGAGGCCAGCACCGACCCGTAGAGCGCCCGGCTCCCCTCCTTCGAATCGCGGCAGGCGAGCAGCCGCTGGGTCGTGTCCTGATCGAGCCCGGAATTGCCGAGATTGAGCAGCATCACGCCGGTCAGGATCGCCGCCAGCGAAAAGGACGCGCCGAAATCGAGCGACAGGTCGACGAGCCGCAGCTTGTTGTCCCCGTCCGGCGTTGTCGCCAGCCCGGCGAGAATGTCGCCCGCGGGCGCCGGGATCTTCGTCCACAGGAAGTAGAGAACGGTCAGCGCCGCGCCGACGTAGAGCATCACCTGAACGAGATCGCTCCAGATGATCGAGCGCAGCCCGCCGGCCAGCGTGAACACCAGCCCGAAGACGACGAGCGCGGCCGCAGCGATGAAGATCTCCCCCGGCGCGATGCCGCCGAACATCACCATCGCCACCGCGATCGCCGCCAGATAGAGCCGCGCCCCGCTCGCGAAGATGCGCCCGACAAGATACATCGCGCCCGCCGCGCGCATCGCGGTCGCGTCATAGCGGTGGCGGAGCAACTCGTAGACCGTGGTCACGCCCGCCGCGTAGAAGCGCGGCATCAGCACATGCGCGACGATGACGGCGGCGACCACATAGCCGAGAAAGCTCGTCAGATAGGTGTAGTCGCCGCGGTAGCCGTAATCGGGGACGCCGAGAAAGGTCGCCGCCGACTGGTTGGTCGACAGCACCGAGATCGCGACAAGCCAGATCGGCACCCGGTGCCCGGCGAGGAAATAGTCGGACGTCGTCGCCTGCCGCCGCGTCGACAGCCAACCCGCCGCCGCCAGCGCCGCAACGTAGAGCGCGACGATCCCCCAATCGAGCGCGGTGAACGCCGCCATCTTCGCCCCGATCTCCCCTGCCCCGCGCCCTGCCTCGCGCCGGGATCATGGGCGATAACGCCGGCCGCCGCGAGCCTCAACCGCGAGACCCGGCGACGAAGGTGCCGTGGAAGGACAGCGGCAGCGCATGGGCGGCGCGCCAGGTCACGAGCGGCCCGGCCTCCGGCCGGTCAGCGGCGAGAACATGGAGCTCGGTCGCGCCGGCCGCGAGGTTGAGGGTCGTCCCGACAAGCCAGCCGTCGCGCTCGCCGTCGCCCTTCGGCACGAACAGGAATTCCTCGACGAGCTGGCTGTCGCCGAAATCGAAGCGCCGCGCGCGCCCGCTGCTCCAGTCCCAACTCCCCACCGCATGCGGGAACGGCCCGTCGCGATAGCCGCCGACATGATGGGTGACCCGGCGCGCCAGCCCGGCGCGGCGCGCGTCGCTCGCCGGGAACTCGGCGACGACACCCGTGGCGACAACCGACGTCCGCCCGTCGGGGCGCAGCACGATCTGGGTCAGCACGGGATCGGGATCGTCGAGATCCTCGCCGCGCAACAGCGCCTCAGCCCCGCGCACCGCGAAACCCGGATCGCTCGCAAAGCAGCCGTCGAAGCGGATGGTGCCGTCGGCCTCCTCCCAGGCGTCGCCGAAGTGGAATGCGAACATCGCCGGCAGCTCGTAGATGCGCCGCTTCGACAGATCGGCCTTGTCGACGACCATCACCATCGTCGGGCGCTCCGGCCGCCAGGTCAGTCCGGTCGCGACCGGCAGCTTGAACCCGGCCTCCTGCAGCCAGGGCTGCAGCACGATCACGAGGTGGCGCGCGGTCGCGGTGAAATCATGGAAATAGCTCGCCTGCGGGAGTGGGATCACGTCGGCCGACGCCAGCCGTCCGCCGGGCGCGAGCTTCCAGATCATCACGCGCCGGCCGCCGCTGCCGAGGTTCCAGACCGTCCCGTCGGGTTCGAGCCGCGGGTGCGCCAGAAATGGCAGATAGCGCAGATCGTCGCGGAAGGTGCGCGGCCCGGCCGTCGCCAGCGTCGCGGGATCGACCGCCACCGGCGATCCGCCCTCCCACAGCGCCAGCAGCTCGCCGCCGGTCCACAGCACCGAGGTGTTGGCCGGGTTCGCGTCGTCGGGGTTGGCGAGCTGCGAGCCGGGGCGCGACGGGGTGCCGAAGCCCGGCACCACCATCGCTCCGAGCTTCGCCTCCAATCGGCGCTTGGGGGTGTCGACGAAGCGTGCCTGCATCCGCGCGCCGCCGTCGCCGATGGCGTAGCGGCGGATCAGCCCGTCGCCGTCGAACCAGTGCGTCGCCGCGCCGCCGGGGCGGCGGAACTTCGCCGGCCCGTTGCGGAACAGCGTGCCCGCAAGGTCCGACGGCGCGCGGCCGTGGATCCGCTGCATCGGCGCGTCGGCGATGTCGGCGTCGACATCGGCGACGGCGGCCGCCCAGCGCGGCGGCAGCACGCCCGCCAGCAGCCGCTCGGGGGTCAGCGCCGCACCGGCGGCGGCGGCGAGGCTGGTCGACAGGAAGGCGCGGCGGTCGAGGCGGGTCATGGCGCGGCCCCTACTTGAACGCGATGCGCTGGGCAGCGCCCGCCGCGGTGACATCGAAGGCGGCGTCGGCCCAGGCGGCCGGCCCCATCGCGCCCTTGGCGTTGTTCGAAAAGGCGAAGGGCTCGATCGGCATGCCGAACGGATTGGTGTCCATCCGCCCGTTGCCGTTGGCGTCGTAGAAGGCCTTGATGGCGTAGCGGCCGGGCGCGAGGCCGGGGATCGTCGCCGTCACCGTCTCGGCTGTCGCCGGGAGGTCGAAGCCGCGCACCGGGGCCGCCTTGCCGTCATAGCCCTCGGCGCTGTCGAACAGGGCGAAGCGGACCGCGCCGCGCGCCGGCTCGACGCCCGTGAAGCTGACCTCCAGGCTGGCGACGGTGGGGCTGGAGGCGTTCGGTGTGGCGGGGGCGGCCGCGGCGGCGGTGCCGAGGGCGGCGAGAAGAAGGATCGTCAGACGCATGATTTGCTCC